>JAEKFU010000731.1 GCA_016522385.1 Pseudomonadota bacterium | reverse complement strand
GCACGTTCGACCTATTACACTATCGTCATTGCCCCAATCCTCATTCCCGGTGTCGTTCTCGGCATTTCCACGCTGGTGTTCTGGGACCGCATCAACACCATGATGGGATTGTCCGACGAGAGCTTCTTTCACAACGGCTTGTTCCTGACCGTACTCGGCCAGACGACGTTTATCGCATCCTACTGCATGCTGGTCTTTATCGCCCGCCTGCAGCGCTTCGATCCCGGCCTCACCGAAGCAGCGCTTGATCTCGGTGCGACCCATACCCAGGCTTTCCGCAAAATCCTGCTGCCGTTCCTTAGGCCGGCCATCGGATCGGCCGCCGTACTGGCCTTCCTGGCGTCCTTTGAGAACTACAACACCACCACCTTCACGTTCGGAAAATATCCCACGCTGACTATCGAGTTGGCCCAGAAAGTGCGTTACGGCATCAATCCGTCGATCTCCGTGCTGGCCTTCATCATCGTTACGCTCACCATCATCGGCGCGCTCGTGCATGAGATTTACAGGCGCCGTGAAGCGCTGGCCATTGCCAATGGCGCACCGGCCGGCGCCGTCAACGGTGGCTTCACGCTCGGCGGCATTTTCAAGGACAACCCTGCGGCCGTGGTTCTTGCCATCCTGCTGACGAGTGCCGTTGCCACAATTGCCGTTTCCCAGGTCTATAGCCCCGCGGCCTGCAAGGAGCAGGTACGCATCGAAAAACGCGAAGCCGCTGCGGAACGTCGAAAACAGCTATTGCAACGCCAACACGAGCGCAAGCTCCAGGAGACGCTGAAGGGTCCCGACATTTTCAGCCCCGACAAGAGTAAGGTGCCTGTGCCGATTGCACCGAGCAAGACACCGCAAAGTCCAGGCAAAGGTACGTTCGGTGATGTCTTCAACCCCGGCAATCTTGACGATGCCGGTCCAAGGCAGAACGAAAAACCGGGTCCAGGCGACAGCGGTTCATCGCTCAATCCGGGCAAGGGCACCTTTGGCGATGTCTTCAACCCCGGATCGCTGGAAACGACGACTGGAACCGGCGATCAGTAACGTTATTGCTGTTTGGCTGAATTCTTCGACTTCTGCTTGCCACGCACCCTTGTCTCGCGCAACAGCCCGGCTGCTTCCAACACCGGATAGGCAGCTGAGACAATATGCGAATTGATCTGATGCAGGTCGCGGATCAAGTCGATGTAGACTGCGCTTACCTTGACCGCGTCGCGCCGGGTGCGGCGGGTGTCACGGAAATGTTCATCGATCACCGTATTCTCGTGCGAGCGGAAAGCTAATTTCTGCTCGATAAGACGCCTTGCAGCGTCCACATCACCGGATGACAGAACTCCGACAGCCATTTTCAGACTGGCCTGCACCGTGTCGGCAAGTTCATTGAGGGCGCCGTTTTGTTCGGTTGTGAACGAAATCGACAGTTTAGCCTTGGTCCGAATCCGGTCTGCAAGCGACAGACGGATGATATCGCCAGCATGTTCCAGATTGGATATGAACAGCATCGTATCATGCGCCCTGACTTCATCACCGCTCGACAGCCCACTGTCGCTGAGCGCCGCGAGATAGGCGTGGATCGAACTATGGTAGTTGTTTAGCCGGTCATCTAACCGCTTGACCGTCTTCAGTGCATCGAGATCGCCTGTGCGCAGCGCATGTGCCGCCGTCTCGAACATGCGATCCAGCAGTTCCGTCATGCGCACGGTCTCCGCCTGGGCGTTGGAAAATGCAGCTGGCGGCGTATCTAATGCCAGATGGTCTAGATACCGTGGTTCATCAAGCGTATCGGTTTGCTCGACCGCGTCGGGAAGTACCCGCTCAATCAATGACATCACAACACCGGACAGGGGCAGGAAAATCACTGCCAGAAGCAGGTTGAAGCCGACGTGGAAACCGACAGCCTGCCATACCGGATCACTGGAGATCGCACCAACTTCAGCGGCAAGCCATGGTAGGGCAGGCACGAGCGCGACGGCCATGAATGCGCGCGCTGCAAGGTTGGCAGCAGGTAGCCGCCGTGCCGCGTGGGGTTGTCCAGCTGTCGATGACACGGCTGGTAGTCCGGCGCCCAGATTTATGCCGAGAATGACGGCTAACGCGGTCGCCGGCGACAATGCACCACCAATCAGAAAAGATGTGACCAGTAGTATGCTGGCCAATGATGAATAGCTCATCCAGGTCAGCACCGCGCCTGCCAGCAATGCCAGAAAAGGCTCGGCACTTATCGATTGCAGAACCGAATGGAACAGTGAGGCTTCCCGTAGAGGTTGGCTGGCCGCCACGATCAGTTTCAATGCCAGCAACATTAGAGCCAGTCCCATCATGATGCGCCCGGCATTGCGCGGTCGGAAGTTGGATGTCACCGAGAACGTTACGTAGCCCGCGAACAAAAGAACAGGGGATATGTTGACGATCACTGGGCCGGTTGCGGATATGAGGCTGGCTACGAGGGCCGACCCCAGATCAGCACCGAGCAACACAGCCAAACCGATGGTCCCGCTGATCACTCCTGCTGCCGACAACCCGGTGACAATCAGCGCCGTGGCGGTGCTGGATTGGAGAAACAAAGTGGCTGCCGCGCCCGATATGAAAGCTGAAACCCTGTTCGACACGTTCGCTTCGATGAAGCGCTGCAACCGATCACCCCAGGCACGCATGACGCCGGTGCGCACCATGCGTACGCCCCACAACAGCAGCGCAACGCCACCGAGCAGATTGATGATGACCCAGGTTCCAGGTGTCAAAACTTATGCTTCCCGCGCAGTCACCGCTCACGCAGCGATCATGTCGGCCAGGGCAGTGACCACGTCTTGACGGTGGTAAAGAATTTCATGGCCTCAAGAACACCTTCCTTGACTCCGTTGCCGGAGTCCTTGATGCCACCAAAAGGCGACATCTCGATGCGGTATCCCGGCGCTTCCCAAATGTTCACCGTGCCGACATCGAGGCCTTCGATAAACCCAGTGATCCGGTCCAACGCGTTGGTGCACACTCCGGCTGACAAGCCGAACGGGGTCGAATTGGATATCACGATTAGCGCGTCGTCATCATCGGGCACGCGCACGATGGGTACGATGGGCCCGAAGGTTTCCTCAAACACCAGTTCGCTGTCATGCGGCACATTATCGACCGTGATCGGTGGCAACAATGCACCACATCGGCCCGGATCGTACAACACCTTGGCGCCATGCTTTTCTGCATCATAAACACGGCGTTCAAAGGTTGCAGCCGCATCTTCATGAATGACGCAGCCGAGTTCGGTTTCAGGGTCTTGCGGATCACCGAAACGGATGGCCTCGGCGCGTTGCAGTACCATCGGCACAAATTTGTCGGCCACCGACTCTTGCACCAAAATGCGCTTGACCGCCGTACACCTTTGCCCGGAATTGGCCGTCGCGCCGGCAACGGCAATAGCCGCGGCCTTTTCCAGACCGGCCTCATCAAGGTCGTTAAGCACGATCAGCGGATCGTTGCCGCCTAGCTCCAGGGCCGAACGCCGATAACCTGCCTTGTCGGCAATCATCTTGCCGACTTTTACACCGCCTGTGAACGTGATCACATCGATGTTCTCGTTGGTCACCATCTCGTCTCCGATATCTTGCGGTAAACCTGTGACGATCTGGAACATCTCGACCGGCAGTCCGGCCTCATGGAGAATATCGGCCAGGGTGATGGCAGTGAGTGGAGTGAGCTCCGTGGGTTTGCAGACCATACAATTGTTGGTGGCGACGGCGGGCGCAACTTTGTGCGCCACCATGTTCAGCGGATGGTTGAAAGGCGTAATTGCAGAGATTGCGTTAACCGGCTCGCGTTTGGTGAAGATCTTGCGCGACTTGCCATTTGGCGTCAGGTCGCACGAAAATATTTGCCCGTCGTCAAGGATGGCTAGCTGACCCGATAGTGTGAACACATCATAAGACCTTGTCGTCTCATAGAGCGCATGCTGCTTGCAGATGCCTAACTCCAGCGTCAGCACTTCAGCAATCGCTTCCTTCCGCTCGCGGATCAACTCGGCAGCCCGGAACAGGATCTGTTGGCGTTCAAACCGGGTCAACTTCGGCCGGTAGCCTGCGGCAATCTCAAACGCACGCGCCGCGTGTTCTTGTCCACCGGCCGGCACGGTTCCGATCACCTCGTTGGTGAATGGATAGCGCACTTCGATGACATCCTTGGTGGTCACCTTTTCGCCGCCAATTCGCATCGCCTCAGCGATCAGCGGCCGCTTGGCGCTCATCTCGTTCATCATTCGCAGGTCCTTCCTACTCGGCGGCTTCTGCCATCTCCACTAGATGATTGCATCCCACAAAGAAGGCATCGAAGTTGCGCAAGTCACTGGTCAAATCGACGGTTTGCCGATTGGTGATCAATGGCACCACCTGCTCACTGAGCCCGCCATGTGAGCGCAGCGGCTCATTTAACCCGGACAGATCGTGCCGGTCGGCCGACGTTCCGATCACCTTGCTGTGCGCCACGCCGCCCGACACGACGATCATGTCACCAGTGCGATCCTCCGGCAGCTCGAAAATTCGGCATCCCTCGCTTCGGTCGTAGCAGGCATCGATCCCATCGAGTGTTTTTACGCGCTCGACCAGGGCAGCAACATCGGTATCGGCCGGCAGATAGACCGTTGCGAACGAACCCAGCGCACCATGGTGCACGACATAAGGATCCGTGATCGGCAGGATCACTCTTGCAGCGTCCTTACCCAGCCATCCGTCGAGCACCTCCTGGAGATAGATGACGTCGGGCGCACCGTCGCTGAGATGCTTGTCCTTCATGCCGTGGTCCGCGGTCAGGACGATTGCCGCGCCGCCATCATCGAGTTGCCCTAGGTAGCGGTCCATCATGGCGTAAAAGGCATTGGCGCCATCCGAGCCCGGGGCATATTTGTGCTGCACGTAGTCGGTCGTCGACAAATACATTAGATCCGGTTGCATCGAGGACAAGAGCTTGACGCCGGCAGCAAACACGAACTCCGACAGCTCGGCTGAATAGACCTCCGGCACATCCATGCCGACCATCTCGCAGACGTTCGCGATACCGTGGTCATCCATGGTGCACTGGTCGGCTTTCTCCGATGAAAAGCTCACTGCCGTACCGTCGCCAAATCTGAGACCTTTGCCAAGCAGGAGCCGCAGCTTGTCCTTGGCGGTCACCACCGCCACTTTGGCGCCGGCTTGCTGGAAATGGGCAAAGATCGTTGGTGCCCGCAGGAACTTCGGATCGTTCATCATAACTTCCTGGCCGGTCTCGGGATCGATCAGATAGTTGCCGCAGATGCCATGCACCGCCGGTGGGCGGCCGGTGACGATCGACAGGTTGTTCGGATTGGTGAAGCTCGGGATTACCGATTTCGCAAGATGTGTTTCGCCTTTGGTGAGGATCTGGTCCAGGTTCGGCATCAAGCCTTGTTCGCGGGCGACATCCATATAAGCCGGCTCGCTACCATCACAGCAGATAACCACCAGTGGCTCATTCGGCCAAGCATATTCCCGACCGTTTACGCTAACAATATTGTTTGTCATTTCAGCGGCTTAACCTCACTAATTGAATCCGTGTCAACTCGTCCTAGTCCTCAGCCGGTTTCACGTCCCTCACACCCATCTCCCTGAGCACATCGCGGACAGCCCTCAGCAGGCCGCGCATGACAGTGTGATCCAGCTTGCCGATCGTGCCGATGCGAAAACTCGGTCGTTTTGTTAGTTTGCCCGGATAGATTGCATAACCGTGCGCCCTAAGCGCATCGTAAAACCGATCGAAGTCGAATTTGGCATCGCCGGGTGTCAGGAATGTCTGGATGATTGGTCCGCTGACATCATCCTCAAGCAAGGTCTCAAAGCCCATCCTGCGCATGCCATCCACCAGCACATCCTTGTTCGCCTGATAACGCCGGCCACGTGCCGCAACGCCGCCCTCTGCCTTGAATTCCTTGAGCGCCTGATGAAATGCCACCAGCACATGGGTCGGTGGCGTGAACCTGAATTGTCCATTTGCTTCCATCGCCTGCCATTGGTCGAATAGGTCGAGCACCACCGAATGACTGTTGCCGGCCGACGCCTTAAGCAGGTCGCTCTTGACCACAACGTAAGAGAAACCGGGCACGCCTTCGATGCATTTATTGGATGATGAGACCATAATGTCCATGCCGCTGGTGCCCATATCGAGCGGCACCGCGCCGAATGAGCTCATCGCATCGACCATCACCACCTTGCCCATAGCTTTACACACCGCCACGACTTCATCGATCGGATTGATGATGCCCGATGTGGTCTCGCAGTGAACCACGAACACAAACTCGATTTTTCGATTGGCTTCCAGCGCCCGGCGAACTTCGGCCGCCGTCGGTGCCGCGCTGTCACCCTTGTTGATCGTCTCATAGGCGCGATTGCCAATGTGATCGAGTATCTTGGCCGCCCTTTGCCCATAGGCGCCATTCATCACGATAAGCGACTTCGGCGTGCGCCCGCGCGGCGCGAAGGACGCTAGAGCTGCCTCGATCGCAAAGGTGCCGGAGCCTTGCATCAGCACACACTCATATTGATCGCCGGCACCGGCGATATCCTTGATGTCGCTGCGAATTTCGGCAATGACGCTGCGAAACTCGACATCCCGCGAGCCCCAGTCCGCCAGCATTGCGTGTTTTACACTACGCGACGTAGTCAATGGCCCGGGCGTCAGCAAATAGGGCATATCCTCCTGCCCATCGGGTCCCTTGAAGGTGTTTCTGTAAACTGAAGCCAGTGATGACATATGCTGCCTCATCCCCTCATATGAATCAGTAGGTCCAAAGGGCTAAAACCGAACCTTCCATAAGTCAAATCGTTTGCTATTATCTCTTTAATAAGTTTTGCGGATAGATGTCTTTGCTTGCAAGAAAGGATCAATCATGGCGCTAAAGACCACCTGTCTTGGGGCTTATCCCAAACCGGATTGGCTGCCGGTGCGCGACTGGTTTCAGATCGAAGAGGGTCATACGACCGCGGGCAGTGAGGTCACCAGACTCTACACCAAAACCGCCAACCAGGCCGGTACGGAATTCGACAAGCTGCTCGACGAGGCGACCCGTGCCGCCGTCGCGGATCAGGTTGAGTGTGGCATCGATATCGTAACCGACGGCGAACAACGCCGGGAAAACTATATACACTACCACTGTCGGCATCTTGCAGGTTTTGATTTTGAAGATCTAACCCGCAAAGTACTGCGCTCTGGCGCTTATGAGACCGAGCTGCCGACCATTCGCGGCAAGATAGAACCGAACGGCGATCACTTTCTCGATCACGACTGGAAAGTCGCACAGAGTTTTACCGAACGGCCAGTCAAGCTGACCGTGCCCGGGCCGATCACCATCATGGACACCACTGCCAACGATTTCTACCGTGACGACCGCGAACTTGCCTTCGATCTGGCTGATGCGCTGAACTATGAGATCCGCGCGCTGGCCGATGCCGGCTGCAAATTCATCCAGGTCGATGAGCCTGTGTTTGCCCGCAAACCTGATGAAGCACTGGCCTATGGCGTTGATGCGCTGGAGCGCTGCTTTGACGGTGTACCCACTGACGTCACCCGAGTTGTCCACATGTGCTGCGGCTATCCCAATCATCTTGACGACGAGACATATCTAAAGGCCGATCCGATGTGCTACCACCAGATCGCCCAAGCCATGGATGCGTCATCGATCGATCAGCTGTCATTAGAAGACGCCCATCGCCACAACGATCTCGGCCTTTACGACAAGTTCCAGGCCATCACCATCGTTTTCGGCGCCATCGCCATTGCCAAGAGCCGCGTTGAACCCGTTGAGGAAGTTGCCGATCGCATAACCCAGGTCCTCGACCACATCGACCGCGACCGCCTCGTCATCGCACCAGACTGCGGCCTCGGGTTTCTCGGCCGCGACCTGGCCATGGAAAAACTCAAGAACATGACGGCAGCGGCCGCCGCAGTATAGCCGACCCATGCGTTATGCCCAGCTAAGAGCTTTTCACGGGGTCGCCACCTGGGGCGGCTTTTCGAAGGCGGCTGAGAAAATGGCGATTTCCCAGCCTGCGCTGTCGGACCATGTCCGCAAACTGGAGGAAAGCTACGGTGTCCAACTCTTCGTGCGCGGCACGCGTTCAATCACCTTGACGGACCTCGGTCGCAAACTTTTTGCGTTGACCGAACAACAGGTCGAAATCGAGACAGCCGCCAAAGATCTCCTGCAGCGGGCCCGCAATGTCGAGGAGGGCCATATCACGATCGGCGCCGATGCCGCGCTGCATGCCCTGCCGTTGATCCGCGCCTTTCGCAAAAACCACCCGGCGGTACGATTCAAGGTGGTGTCCGGCAATAGCGCCAACCTGATCGAGCGCCTGGAAACCTTTGATATCGATTTCGCCGTCGTAGCCGACGTGCCGACGTCACCTGCCTTTTCGGCACGATTGCTGCGCGAAGACCAACTGGTTGCGTTTGTCTCAAACGATCACCCGTGGACCAGCCGTCCCAGCATCGCACTGGCGGATCTCGCCGTCACACCGTTGATCCTTCGCGAACAGGGCTCTGAGACCCGCCGCCTGGTAGAGGAAAAATTCAATGAACTTGGGTTGTCCCCGAACGAGGTAATCGAAATCGAGGGCCGCGAGGCAGCCCGTGAAGCCGTTGCCCAGGATCTTGGTGTCGGCATCGTTTCCGCCGGCGAGTTCCTTGCAGACAGCCGACTAAAGCAGATCAGACTCAAGGACTGGCAAGCAAAGATGCGCGAGTGGCTGGTCTGCCTGAAATCCCGTCAAGGTCTGCATCTCATACAGTCGATGCTGAAAGTAGTGGACGATATGGTGCGCCGGGACCAGCAAATCTGATGGCCGCTGCACGTCTGCCAATGACGCCATCTCCCTATCGGTGAATTTATAGCAACATGTGATCCGCGGGAACCCACCGCGCGTAGAATTTGAGAATTTGGCCGTACGAATTCGGGCTGGATATGAAACAACTGTCAATTGCCGTGATTGGGTCGGGCATCGCCGGACTTTCTGCCGCTTGGTTGCTGTCGAAATCCCATGCGGTGACGGTGTTCGAGGCCGCCGACTACACTGGCGGTCACTGCAACACGATTGATGTCAACTGGGAATCGGGATTGAAGGCTGTTGATACCGGGTTCATTATTTACAATCCGCCGAACTATCCCAACCTGTCCGCGCTGTTCGATCATCTCAACGTACCGACTAAACCATCGCGTATGACATTTGCATTCTCCGCAAACGATGGCGCGTATGAGTATTCCGGCACGCGGCTAGGTGGCCTGTTCGGCCAACCGGCCAACATCGTCAATCCGGCCCATTGGCAGATGCTGTTCGATCTGCTGCGGTTTTTTCGAAGCGCCGAGAGTATTGCGACGGACATGGCCGATGATCTGACCTTGGGCGAGTTTCTCGAAATTGGCGGCTATAGCCGTGGCTTTATCGACAATCACCTGCTGCCAATGGCCTCAGCGATTTGGTCGGCTTCGCCGGTCGACATCGCTGGCTATCCGATGAGATCGTTTGTCCGCTTTTTTGCTAACCACGGATTGCTGCAGGCTTTCGGGCGTCCAGAGTGGCGGACCGTTGACGGCGGTGCCCGTGAATATGTTGGTAGACTGATTGAAGATGGCGCTTTCCAAATTGAGCTGAACTGTCGTGTGAGGAAAGTCAGGCGACGCCAGGACATGGTTGTCGTGCAGGATCACGCTGGTATCCTGAGGACTTTCGATCACGCGGTGTTGGCGACCCATGCCGACCAGGCGCTTGGCCTGCTCAGCGATCCGACCGACGATGAGGCCGAACATCTGGGCCAGTTTGATTATTCGAAAAACTTGGCGATTGTTCATACTGATCCATCCCAGATGCCGCGCCGCAAACAGATCTGGTCATCCTGGAACTATATCCAGTCACAGAAGGCCGCAAATGTCCCAACGGTCACCTACTGGATGAACAGCCTCCAGAATCTCGGAACAGAAAAAGACATATTCGTCACGCTCAATCCGACCAGACCGATCAGAAGCGGATGTGAGATTGCCCGTTTCGACTATGACCATCCGTTATACTCTTCAGCCGCGCTCCGAGCGCAGCGGCAGCTTTGGAACCTGCAGGGCCGGTGCAGGACTTGGTTCTGCGGCAGCTATTTCGGCGCAGGTTTTCATGAGGACGCACTACAGAGCGGGCTTGCCGTCGCTGAGCAGTTGGGCGGTTTACGTCGACCCTGGCTGGTGAACAAAGCCTCGGGGCGCATCGTCGTGCAGGCCTGCGGCGATGAATACGGGATTGCGGCTGAATGAACACACTACAGTCCCGACTATGCGACAGCCGGGTGGTGCACCGGCGATATCGACCACGCCGCCATCAGCTTCAATATCGCGTGTATTCACTGCTGATTGATCTCGATGAACTCGATGCCCTCGATCAGAAGCTGAGGCTGTTGTCCGTCAACAGGCTCAACCTGTTTTCAGTTCTAGAGCGCGATCATGGTAGCGGCCAATCGTCCGGGCTCAAGGCATGGTTGCTGGACACGATCACTGGCGCCGGTTGCCAGCGAGAGGTTTCGCAGGTGATGATGCTGTGCTTTCCCAGGGTGCTCGGATATGTGTTCAATCCGCTGACAGTCTACTATTGCCTCGATTCAGACGGCGATGTGCAGGTCATCGTATATGAAGTGAACAACACGTTTGGTGGCCGACATCTCTACGTCATTCCGACCGAACAGCCCGGTGCAGAGGTGATCTGCCAAACTGCGGG
Organism: Pseudomonadota bacterium; assembly: GCA_016522385.1. Lineage (GTDB taxonomy): Bacteria > Pseudomonadota > Alphaproteobacteria > Rhizobiales > Aestuariivirgaceae > JABDJG01. The sequence goes on along the minus strand of JAEKFU010000731.1, from coordinate 2,192 downwards.
TAAACAACTCTACGTATCTCCGTTCAACGATGTTGCTGGCCAGTATGCCTTTCGAGTAACGGCACCGGGCGATACCCTCACCGTCGGTGTTAGCCTGAGGGTTGGCGGCGCGCCTGTGTTGAATGCACTCCAGACTGCACGGACCGAACTGCTGTGCGATCGCACGTTGTGGCGTGCATTCTACCGAATGCCATTCGTGACCCTAAAGATCATCGCTGGAATTCATCTGGAAGCCGCCATTCTGTGGCTTAAGGGCCTACCGATTGTGCCGCGTTCCAGCAACTCGATGCAAACGTTCAAAACGCCTGGAGTCTCGGCCCATAATGACTGACACGCTCGCTACAGGCGCCGGGCCGGAACAGTGCCGCGCCGGATCGTTGTTTGAACGCCTTGTCAAGCGCATCGGGCGTGCCATGCTGCCCAGCGGTCTAGCTGGCGGCATTGAAGTTTGTCTCCCGTCAGGCAATCTGGTCCAGTTCAGGAGCCACATGGCCGGCCCGCTCGCGCGCCTTGATGTCCACAGCTGGCGCGTTCTGGTACGGGCTATCCAGGCTGGCGCCAATGGATTTGCCGAAAGCTACATTCGCGGCGAGGTCGATAGCCCCGATCTTGTCGCGCTTGTCCGTTTTTTTGCCCGAAACAAGAAACTGCTGCACAAGACAGGCGGCTTGTTGTTCACTTCACGGTTGACAGACAGAGTGCGTCATCGCCGCCGGGCCAACACACGCTCCGGCAGCAAGCGCAACATTGCCGCACACTATGATTTGAGCAACGCGTTCTTCAGCCGCTGGTTGGACAACACGATGACCTACTCTTCCGCGCGGTTCTCATCCACCAGCGAGACCTTGCAGCAGGCCCAGGTCAACAAGTATCGGCAGATACTCGCTGCCCTTGATGTGTCCGGCTCCGATTCGATCTTGGAAATAGGGTGCGGTTGGGGCGGTTTTGCCGCTGAGGCCCTGCCGGGAACGGATTTCAGCTATACCGGGATTACCCTGTCGAACGAGCAACTTCACTACGCGCGAAATCGAGAGGACCTGAACCGCACAACAATTCCTTGCAAGTTCCGTCTCCAGGACTATCGCGATACTACCGGCCAATTTGATGCAATCGTGTCGATTGAAATGATTGAGGCGGTCGGAAAAGAGAATTGGTATGAGTATTTCTCAATCCTGCGTGAGCGCTTGAAGCCGGGTGGCCATGCGATCATCCAGTCCATCGTGATCCAGCCGGAACATTACGGGCGGTATCGCCGCAAGCCCGATTTCATCCAGCTCTACATTTTTCCCGGCGGAATGTTGCCGACCGTCGATCTTTTGAGGCACAACGCAAAAAGGGCTGGTCTGACATGTGAGGTGCTGGACACTTTCCCACAGGACTACGCGAGTACACTTTGCCTGTGGCGTGAGAGATTTGAGCAAAGCTGGCCGGAAATTCAACAGCTTGGTTTCGATGAGAATTTTCGTCGGATGTGGCGCTATTACCTGGCCTATTGCGAAGCCGCCTTTGCTGAAGAAGTCATTAGCGTCGGGATCTACCGCTTCTCTCGTCCGGCGGTCGGAGGGCACCCATAATGCTGCAAAAAGTCGAGCAGCCGCAGTGGCAGGGCAACCAGCCCCATTTCTCTTTTGCACAGTTCTTTGGCGGCGAGACACTGGCGAACGGTGTCATCGAGAGTCGCTTTGGTGCCACAATGCGCTCCTTTGAGGCGACGTTTCGCGGCAAATGGCAAGGTGACACGTTCCAGCTCCACGAAAGTTTCCTGTTTTCGGATGGCCAGACCGACGAACGCGTATGGGTTCTGCAATTCAATGAGGCAGGAAATTTTTTCTCTGATTGCGCCGAAACCGTGGGACAGGGCCGAGGCATTCAGTCAAGAACAGGATGTCGTCACCAATATCGGTTCCGACTGCCTATCGGCGCCCTCAGAATCGTCCTGCACATCGATGAGACCTACTACGCCTTTGAACCCGGCAACCTGCTCTACCGCGCCCGAATGAAAAAATACGGCTTGCTGGTCGGCACCATCTTTATTTCGTTCCGGAAGCCTTAGCGAATGCGTAGCGGGCTCAAGATTATGCGCAATACTGCGCCCAGCGCCGGGAATTTCTGCAGGAAATGTTCCGACGCGTCCCAGTAGTCGATGTGTCTGCACACCAGATGAGCCTCATCCAAGGTGATCTCACTGAGGC
>JAEKFU010000697.1 GCA_016522385.1 Pseudomonadota bacterium | reverse complement strand
CGTTTGGTCCGATGTTCCACCAGCCCTCGCTGGCCCAGCCCTGCTGGTCCTTGTAGCCAAGCGCTACGCCAAAGCGGTTTGTCGTGTTATTGCACAATTTAAAGTCGGCCTTGGCGATGCTTGTCCATATTGCAGTCATTGCCAGTGCCGCCAAGGCAATTCGCGTTATGCGAGCCATTTTCAACCTTGTAGTTCCAACTTTACTAGAATCAGTCATACCATTCTCTCACCTGCAATTCAGTCGCCAATTGCAGACCACCAGTTTATGCACCTTGCTGATTGCCTTTTATACCCGCTCGCTCCGGATCAGCAATCCGTCATAACAGCGCCACAACCTGAATTCCAACAGACCCTACGTCGTGCTGAGGATTCACCTTTTACCGGTCGTTGCAGAATTCGACATGGCACGCAACGAATTTTGCGAACCCTCTCCACAAGCCTAAACCGATTATCAACCACTTATGCAATCTTTTAGGCAGCTTCGCCCTGGCAGCTCAAGCCTTGTGCCATTATAGTGCCTCGGCCATGTTGGATGTCACCGCAGAAGAAGCATTGCAGATCAGTAAGAAGGATGATGGGGCTGCCGCGTGTTCGGCATTTGAGGTCCTGCCGGGCGATCTTGCGCGAGGTGCAATCCTTATTTGTGATCATGCTTGCAACGATCTGCCCAGCGAATATGGTTCCCTCGGTTTGCCAGCATCGGAACTTCAGCGCCATATCGCCTTTGATATCGGCGTTGATGCGGTCACACGGCAGTTAGCGGAGCGTTTAAACCTTCCGGCGGTGCTGTCAAGATTCTCCCGCCTGCTGATCGACCCGAACCGTGGGCTCGACGACCCGACATCAATCATGCGGGTCGCCGATGGTGTGGTCGTGCCGGGCAATGTGGACATTGATGACGACGAGCGCCAGTACAGAATCGATAACTACTACAGGCCTTATCACAGTGCAATTTCCGCGCAAATTGACAGTGCACTCAAGTCCGGTGTCGTGCCGGTCCTGTTGTCGATCCACAGTTTCACGCCGATGTGGAAAGGAACGCCGCGCCCTTGGCATGCCGGCCTCTTGTGGGACGAACGCGACGGGCGGTTCAGCGAGGCGCTGGTGGCTGGCTTGCGCGCGGATCCCCATCTGCTGGTTGGTGACAATGAGCCGTACCGGGGCGGACTTTGCGGAGACACCATTGATGTGCACGGCATTCACCGGGGCCTGGCCAATGGATTGCTCGAAATTCGCCAGGATCTGATCAGCGATGAGACCGGTGTTCTTGAATGGGTCGAACGTCTTGCAGGAATGTTGCCGAGCATCATCTCCATGCCACAACTACATGAGCAGCTCGCGATCTAAGGTCTGTTGGCTGCCAAGGAGGTTTATTGTGTCCGATCTGGATGAACTGACGCGTACGCAACTGGAAGCAGCTGCATTCCGGCGTCTTGTTGAGCACCTGCGGGTGCGCAAGGATGTTCAGAATATTGATCTGATGAACCTATCCGGATTCTGCCGTAACTGCCTGTCGAACTGGTATGCCGATGCGGCCCGCGAGCGCGGCATTGATTTGAGCAAAGAAGACGCCCGTGAAATCGTTTACGGCATGCCATACTCGGAGTGGAAGGCAAAGCATCAAGTGGAAGCGACTGATGAACAACAAGCGGCGTTTGCCGAAAACCAGCCGCATGAATGAGCCATGGCTGGTAATGCCACACAACAAGAGAGGAACCGACGTTAATTATGGAAACGAAGACAGCATTTGCCCAGGGGCAACTGAAAAGCCTTGTTGAGCGCATCGAACGCCTGGAAGAAGAGAAGAAGGCGATCGCCGACGATATCAAGGAAGTCTATGCCGAGGCTAAGGCCAACGGATTTGATTCAAGAATCATGCGCAAAGTGATTACCATCCGCAAGAAAGACCATGCAGAGCGCGAGGAGGAGGAGGCTCTGATTTCCCTATACTTGGACGCGCTCGGTAGGGCTCCGGATACGGCAAGCAATGTCACCGAGGTGGTCGTGGAGGCGGTTTGACGCGGTTGGTTTCACGACCGGGAGCTGCAAGCAAAAGGCCGCCCACAAGAGGGCGGCCTTAGTGATTCATAATTGGTGTTCAGCCTTATTCAAATCTGATTGGTTTTTCGCTGCTGCGCAGAATGGCCTCTGCAATGCTGTCGAATTTTGCTTCGAATTGCCTGGCACTCGACGTCCGACGTTTAATGGAGGTGACTGACGCAGGCATCAGTAAATCGCTCTTACCGGTGCGATTGACGTTCATCTTATCGGCCTTGCCCGATATGGCTGTCGCTTGGTTCGGTACCAGTAAATCGACATCGATCTGATTTTCCGGTGCCAGGGATGCGATGACCTGCTCAAGAGCGGCATCTTCGCTAACAGTAATGGTTACCGGGCCGTTGGTGGCTGTCTCACCTTGTGAGAACTGCTGTGGCGCGCCATCACGGCGGAACAGACTGTCGGCGGTGTTCGGGACGTGCACTGGCCACCCGGCTGCTGCACTCTCGTCCGTTGGTACGGTGCGTGCCGCGAGCAACGGCTGAATTGTTGGCGTGTCATCGGCGGTGCCGTTCAGAATGTCCTTGGTCAGACTTCCCTTGGCTGCGATGTTGGAACGCTGACGGTTATCCGCCGGTTCGGTTGTGGCGGTTATCAGTGACGCTATGTCGCCAATACCCGGCAAAAGTGAACCAAAGTTCCTGGCCTGCGCATCAGCTGATGTTGGCAGGATGTGGACATAGGCTTGCGCCATCTGCTGAACTTCTGCCGGCCGCGCGCGCGGTCTCGGCACGACCGCAGCAACGATTGACTGATTGTGCAGTACCGCCGGTGTGATGGTGGTCGGACCTGTCGATGCCTTTGTCGCTTTTTCCGCGGGCGGTGAAGCAGATGCGAAAAGCGTTGCCGGCTGTTTGTTATAGCGTCGTGCACCAACGGTCTTGCGATAGTCGCGGAATATCTTGGCCATCTTTGACTTGCTTAAACGGGGCCAGTGACGCACCGTGCCGGAATCGATATGCACAAATCCTGTTTTGCCGGACCTCGGATAGTAACCAACACCGCCAATCTTGCGAACCAAGGCACTTCCACGCAGACGCGAGGTCGGTACATCGGGGAAGTAAAGGTCTATCGCCTGGCCCTTGATATGCCGGCTGCGGCGGGCAACCCGACGACCAATCCGCTTCAACATGGCATTGGTCTTTGAGGACCTGTAGCCACTGATAATGTGAATGGGTTTGCGTGATCCCAGATCTGCATGTAGTTCCCACATCAAATCGATGGTCTTGGGATCCATCTTGATAACCGAATCGCGGCGCCAATCGCGCAAGAGGTAGTTGAGCTTGCTCATGGCAGACGGGATGTATCTGCCGTTCTTCTTGTAAGTGACGGTCAGGCTTTCCTTGGTGTGGACCTGATAAAGCGACAGAGTGCGAGTCTCGCCGGCGACCGCCTGAGGCAGTGCAGCAAAACTACACCAGGACGCAGCCAGCAAAGCTGCCGCAGCCATTTTGAGACTTGGCTTCATCACCTGCGATTTGGACATGATTGGGTATTCGGTGGTAACCCTACACCAACGCATACAACTCATTGATCGGAGTCGTCCCCGATTCCCCTACATATCCCCTTGTTTTCAATCCCACATCAGCCCAAACAGGATTACACTACTCAGGGC
>JAEKFU010000662.1 GCA_016522385.1 Pseudomonadota bacterium | reverse complement strand
GGCGACAATGTGAGTTTTGATGTTGATCTGATCGTGCCGATCGCGATGGAAGAGAAGCTGCGCTTTGCGATCCGCGAAGGCGGCCGCACCGTGGGTGCCGGCGTCGTGTCGAGCATCATCGAGTAACGGGAAGTTTCTGGGCGCATCCGTAACAAGAGATGCGCCCCGTTTTATGGAAAACGGGATATGCAAAAGCAGAATATCCGAATTCGCCTCAAGGCGTTTGATCACCGGGTGCTCGATACCTCGACACGCGAGATCGTGAATACGGCAAAGAGGACCGGAGCGCAGGTGCGCGGGCCGGTGCCGCTGCCGACACGGATCGAGCGCTTTACCGTTAACCGCTCACCGCATGTTGACAAAAAGAGCCGCGAGCAGTTCGAGACCCGAACGCATCGCCGGCTGCTGGATATTGTAGATCCGACGCCGCAAACGGTCGATGCGCTGATGAAGCTCGATCTCGCTGCCGGCGTGGATGTGGAGATCAAGCTCTAAGGAGCTTAATTTTAGGGAGTTGGGATCGATGCGTTCAGGTGTCATCGCCCAGAAGGTTGGAATGACGCGGGTGTTCACCGAGACCGGTGAGCATGTCCCCGTGACAGTTCTCAAAGTGGATAACTGTCAGGTGGTTGCGCAAAAGACCGAGGACAAGCACGGCTATACGGCTCTGCAGTTGGGTGCCGGGTCGGCCAAGGTAAAGCGGATGTCACGTGCATCACGTGGACACTTCGCTGCGACCAAGGTTGAACCCAAGCGCAAATTGGCAGAATTCCGTGTCAGCGCCGATAACATGATTGATGTCGGCGCGGAGATCACAGCTGATCATTTCGTTGCCGGCCAGTTTGTCGATGCAACAGGCATTAGCATCGGCAAAGGCTTTGCCGGCGCCATGAAGCGCTGGAACTTCGGTGGCCTCAGGGCATCGCACGGTGTCTCGATCTCTCACCGCGCGCACGGCTCGACCGGCAACAGCCAGGACCCGGGCAAGGTCTTCAAGGGCAAGAAGATGGCCGGTCAAATGGGCTCGCGTCAGGTGACGACGCAGAATTTATCGGTGGTGAGCACGGATCCCGATCGGGGTCTGATCCTAGTGCGTGGTGCGGTGCCCGGTTCCAAAGGCAGCTGGGTGTTTGTGCGCGATGCCATCAAGCGTGAATTGCCCGATGGTGTGCCGTTCCCGGGGGCGTTCAAGGCACCGGCGGGTGCGGAAAAGCCTGTTGAAGAGGCTGTAGAAGCTCCAGTTGAGGCTCCTCAGGAGGCACCGGCAGAAGACGCAAGTGACGTGTCTGGCGATGCACCGGCGAGCGAAGAGTAGGAAGAGCGAGCGATGAAGGCCGACGTACAAACAATGGCAGCCAAGAAGTCGGGCACGGTTGATTTGTCTGACCACATTTTCGGGCTTGAGCCGCGCGAGGATATCCTGCAGCGTATGGTGCGGTATCAACTTGCCAAACGCCAGGCCGGCACCCACAAGACCAAGTCGCGCGGTGAGATAAACCGTACGGGCGCAAAGTTTGGCCGCCAGAAGGGTGGTGGCCGCGCGCGGCATGGTAACCGGCGCGTCGGCATTTTTGTCGGCGGCGCTAAGGCGTTCGGTCCGCGTGTGCGCAGCCATGCCATCGACCTGCCGAAAAAGGTGCGCGCACTGGCGCTACGCCACGCGCTTTCGGCCAAGGCGGGTGCCGGTGAACTAGTGGTGCTCGACAAGGCTGAAGCAAAGACACCCAAGACGAAAGACCTGAAGGGCGCTTTCTCAAAGCTGGGTCTGGAGAACGCACTGATCATCGATGGCGCTGAAGTGAATCAGAATCTCAGGCTGGCGGCCGGTAATATCGGTCATGTCGATGTGCTGCCGGTCCAGGGGATCAATGTTTATGACATCTTGCGGCGGCGCACGCTGGTTCTGACCAAGGCGGCAGTCGAAGCGTTGGAGGCGCGGTTTAAATGAATCCTGAAAAGGTCTACGACGTGATCGTCAGTCCGGCGATTACCGAGAAGTCGACGATGATGTCGGAAAACAATCAGGTGATGTTCAACGTTGCCCGCTCGGCCAGCAAGCCAAAAATCAAAAAGGCCGTCGAAACCCTGTTCGACGTCAAAGTGAAGTCGGTCAACACATTGGTCCGCAAGGGCAAGGTCAAACGCTTTCGGGGCGTTCACGGTAAACAAAACGACGTGAAAAAGGCGATCGTCACCCTTGAAGAAGGCTATTCGATCGACGTCACGACGGGACTTTGAGAGTTTAAGCACTAAGGCAATCAGATGGCACTTAAATCATTCAAACCCACCACACCCGGCCAGCGTCAGCTGGTGATTGTGGACCGTTCGGGCCTGTGGAAAGGAAAGCCGGTCAAGAAATTGACCGCGGGGCTGACCAAATCGGGCGGCCGCAACAATCACGGCCGGATCACTTCGTCACATCGCGGTGGTGGGCACAAGCGCGCCTATCGAAACGTGGACTTCCGCCGCACCAAGTTCGATGTCGCGGCCGAGGTGGAGCGGCTGGAATACGATCCGAACCGAACTGCGTTCATCGCCTTGGTGAAATATGACGATGGCGAGCAGGCTTACATCCTTGCGCCGCAGCGTCTCAAAGTCGGTGACAAGGTGATTTCGTCAATCAAGCAGGTTGACGTAAAACCAGGCAACGCGATGCCGCTCGCGGCGATGCCGGTCGGCACAATTGTCCACAATGTAGAGCTAAAGCCGGGCAAGGGCGGACAGATTGCACGTTCGGCGGGAACCTATGTGCAACTCGTCGGCCGAGATCAGGGTTATGCCCTGCTGCGCTTGAAGTCCGGCGAGACACGAATGGTGCGTTCGGAGTGCATGGCGACCGTTGGCGCGGTGTCCAATCCAGATCATATGAACACCTCGATTGGCAAGGCAGGGCGGTCGCGTTGGCTGGGCCGTAAGCCGGTGGTTCGCGGCGTTGTGATGAATCCGATCGATCACCCTCACGGTGGTGGTGAAGGGCGTACGTCCGGTGGCCGGCATCCGGTGACACCCTGGGGCATGCCAACCAAGGGCAAGCGAACACGCTCTAACAAGTCGACTGACAAGTACATTGTGCGCAGCCGCCATCAGCGCAAGAAAAGGTAGAGGTTGAGCTCCCATGGCACGTTCTGTATGGAAAGGCCCGTTCGTTGACGGGTATCTGTTGAAAAAGGCAGAAGCATCGCGCGCGTCGGGTCGCAATCAGGCGATCAAAACGTGGAGCCGGCGCTCTACCATCCTGCCACAGTTTGTCGGTCTGACCTTTGCCGTTCACAACGGCAAGAAGCATATCCCTGTGCTGGTTTCGGAAGACATGGTCGGCCACAAGCTGGGTGAATTCGCGCCTACGCGGACCTATTACGGGCATACCTCGGACAAGAAGGCAAGGAGAGGGTAGTTGCATGGGTAAACGGGCACGGGCACGTTCGCTTGCGGAAAATGAAGCAAAGGCAGTCTGCCGGCTGCTGCGGGTGTCGCCGCAAAAGCTGAACGATGTTGCAGCAAGGATTCGCGGCAAGAAGGTGGATGTCGCTCTGGCGGATTTGACATTTTCGCGAAAACGCATCGCCAATGACGTGAAGAAGACGCTCGAAAGCGCGATCGCGAATGCTGAGAACAATCATGACCTCGACATCAATGAATTGATCGTTGCCGAGGCCTATGTGGGAAAGAACTTGGTGATGAAACGCTGGAAACCGCGGGCGCGTGGACGTGTCGGCCGCATCCAAAAGTTCTTTAGCCAGCTTACCATCGTAGTACGGCAGGTTGAGGAGGCGGCCTAATGGGTCAGAAAGTCAATCCAATCGGGCTTCGGCTTGGCGTCAATCGGACTTGGGACTCGCGCTGGTATGCAGAAGGCGATGAGTACGGCAAGCTGCTGCACGAGGATATGAGCATTCGCAAATATCTGAAAACGCAGCTTAAACAAGCCGGTGTCGCCAAGATTGTCATTGAGCGACCGCACAAAAAGTGCCGGGTGACGATTTATTCGGCGCGCCCGGGCGTGGTGATCGGCAAGAAAGGCGCCGACATCGAGAAACTGCGTCGCGAGGTGGCCAAGATTACCGGAACCGACGTGCATCTCAACATTGTTGAGGTGCGCAAACCTGAGATCGATGCGACGCTGGTTGCCGAGAATATTGCCCAGCAGCTGGAGCGCCGGGTGGCTTTTCGGAGGGCAATGAAGCGGGCGGTCCAATCGGCGATCCGAATGGGCGCCGGCGGCATTAGGATCAATTGTGGCGGTCGTCTTGGCGGGGCGGAGATCGCCCGTACCGAATGGTACCGTGAAGGCCGCGTGCCTCTGCATACGCTCCGCTCGGACGTCGATTATGGCACTGCAACGGCGGTTACCGCCTACGGTACCAACGGCATCAAGGTGTGGATCTACAAGGGTGAAATCCTAGAGCACGATCCGATGGCGCAGGAACGCCGGCTGACGGAAGCCCAGGAAGGTGGCCGTAGCGGTGGCCGCAGGGAGCGAACAGAGGCGTGATTGGGTTCATCAGAGCGCGACACGGGATCCAAGTTTAGGAACGAACGATATGCTGCAACCGAAGCGAACAAAATTCCGCAAGCAACACAAAGGACGTATCAAAGGTGTTGCCAAAGGCGGCTTCGAGCTCAATTTCGGTGCTTATGGTCTTAAGGCCATGGAGCCTGAACGGATCACCGCGCGCCAGATCGAAGCGGCGCGGCGTGCGATGACGCGTCATATGCGCCGCGCCGGCCGCGTATGGATACGGTTGTTTCCCGACGTGCCGGTGTCAAAGAAGCCGACGGAAGTGCGCATGGGCAAGGGCAAGGGGTCACCGGAATATTGGGCCTGTCGTGTCAATCCAGGCCGGGTCATGTTCGAGGTTGACGGCGTTTCGCGGTCAGTTGCCGAAGAAGCAATGCGGTTGGCTGCGGCCAAGCTGCCAATCAAGACGCGGTTTGTTGCCCGCTTGGGTGACTGACCGGACAGGTTTGAGGAAGATCGAGGAACTGGGACATGAAGGCCAGTGACGTAAAGGCGATGACGGACGACCAGCTCAAGGACGAGCTGATCAAGCTGAAGAAAGAACAGTTTAATCTGCGCTTTCAGAAGGCTTCCGGGCAATTGGAAAACACAGCGCGGGTCCGCCAGGTCCGCCGCGATATCGCTCGCATCAAAACCATGCAGCAGTCGCGGACGGCCGGTGTGTCCGCTTGAGCGAGTTGGAGAGCTAAGCGATGCCCAAACGCATCTTGCAGGGTGTGGTCGTGAGTGACAAAGGCGACAAGACGATCACCGTCAATGTTGAGCGGCGTTTCACGCATCCTATGATGAAGAAAACCGTGCGCCGGACTAAGAAATACCATGCGCATGATGAAGGCAATTCGGCTCAGGTCGGCGATATTGTACGCATCCAGGAATGCAAGCCGATATCGCGAAGCAAGTCCTGGATGCTGTTGGAAAAGGTGACCGCAGGTAGCGCTTGATGAGCGGGCGTGAAGCGGCAGTTAAGGCAGGTGATGGTCCGCCCGACGGGCCCAATGCGACAGAAGAACGGGTAATGCCATGATACAGGCAGAAACAAATCTCGACGTCGCCGACAACTCCGGTGCGCGCCGGGTGCAGTGCATCAAGGTCCTCGGCGGCTCGAAGCGAAAATATGCCCATGTCGGCGACATTATTGTCGTTTCCGTCAAGGAGGCGATTCCGCGCGGCCGCGTCAAAAAGGGCACGGTGATGCGGGCAATCGTCGTGCGCACTGCCAAGGATATCCGCCGAAGTGACGGTTCGGTGATTAGGTTCGATCGTAACGCGGCGGTTTTGATTAGCAACCAGGGCGAGCCGATCGGGACGCGAATATTCGGCCCGGTGCCGCGTGAACTCAGGGCGAAGAACCAAATGAAGATTATCTCGCTCGCTCCGGAGGTGCTGTGATGCCGGTAAAACTGAAAATCAAGAAAGGCGACCGCGTTCAGGTGATCACGGGCAAGGACAAGGGCAAGACCGGTGATGTGGTGCTAGTCATACCAAAGGAGAACCGCGCGGTGGTCAGCGGTATCAATGTCGGAAAGCGCCATCAGCGCCAGACGGCGCAGGATCAAGGTGGCATCGTCAACAAGGACTTGCCGATCCACATTTCCAATCTGGCGGTTCTGGACCCGAAGGACAACAAGCCGACAAGGGTTGGCTTTAAGGAGCTCGAGGACGGCCGCAAGGTTCGCATGGCCAAGCGCTCGACGGAGGTGATCGATGGCTGAGGCGTATGTACCACGGCTGAAGAAGCATTATGACGACGTGATCGTCAAACAGCTTACCGAGCAGTTCGGCTACACGAACCTGATGCAAGTACCGCAGTTGAAGAAGGTCGTGCTCAATATGGGCGTCGGCGAGGCAGTTGGCGATTCGAAACTGATCAGTGTTGCTGCCGATGAGTTGGCTAAGATCGCCGGTCAAAAACCGATCATCACAAAGGCGCGTAATTCGATCGCGACCTATAAATTGCGCGAGGGCATGTCGGTTGGCACAAAAGTGACGCTTCGAAAGGCTCGGATGTATGAGTTCATCGACCGTCTGGTGACGATCGCGCTGCCGCGGGTACGGGACTTTCGAGGCCTTTCGCCGACCAGCTTTGACGGCCGAGGCAATTACGCAATGGGCATCAAGGAGCATCTGGTTTTTCCAGAGATCGACTATGACAAGATCGATCGCGTTTGGGGGTTTGACATCGTGATCTGCACAACAGCGCGCAGCGATGAGGAGGCCCGAGCGCTACTGGATGGATTTAATTTCCCGTTCCGCAAGCAACAGCGTCAGGCTGCTTAGCTTCTGTGAAACGGCATACAACGAGCAAGAGGTAGACTAAAATGGCAAAAAAGAGCGCAGTTGAGCGAAACAAGCGGCGCCGGCGGCTTGCAAAGCAATATTCGGACAAACGCGCCAAGCTCAAAGCAATTGCCAAGAATGCCTCTCTGTCGATGGAGGAACGGTTTGCTGCACAGCTGAAACTCGCTGAGCTGCCGCGCAATTCCTCACCGAACCGGATCCGTAACAGGTGCGAATTGTCCGGCCGGCCGCGCGGGTTTTACCGCAAACTGAAGATGTCACGCATCGCCTTGCGCGAATTGTCCAATCAGGGCCTCGTGCCCGGCATGGTCAAGTCGAGCTGGTAGGCGAAACGAAAGGTTGAGGAGATAGTCTATATGAGCATGACTGATCCTGTCGGTGATATGCTGACCCGTATCCGCAATGCCCAGCAACGCGGCAAGAACAAGGTCTTATCGCCCGCATCGCGGTTGCGTGAGCGCGTGCTCGCGGTTCTGCAGCAGGAAGGATTCATCCGTGGATTTGCAACGACAGAAATGGTTGGCGGCAAGGCCGAACTGGAGATCGAACTGAAGTATTTCGACGGTGAACCGGTTATCCGCGAAATCCAGCGGGTCTCCAAGCCGGGTCGGCGTGTTTATGCATCGGTCGAATCGTTGCCGACGGTGTTCAACGGGCTGGGTGTATCGATCCTGTCGACCTCGAAAGGTGTGATGTCTGATACCGATGCGCGGCAGAACAATGTCGGCGGTGAAGTGATTTGCACCGTCTTCTAGGGCGGGCAGGAAGCGAATAAGAACGGCCAGCAATGGCGGTTGTGTAAAACGAAGAGCCAGGAAGAGACCATGTCTCGCATAGGTAAAAAACCAGTCGCGGTGCCGCAGGGCGTGACCGTGACGATCGAAGAGCGGACCGTCAAGGTCAAGGGTCCCAAAGGCGAACTGCAGTGCCAGCTGGTCGAGCTTGTTGATGTCAAGCTGGATGGCCAAGAGGTTGTTTTGTCGCCGTGCGACGACAGCCAGCTGGCCCGTTCTGCCTGGGGTCTGTCGCGCACGCTGGTGGCCAACATGGTGACGGGTGTGACGGACGGGTTCTCCAAGACGCTTGAGATCAACGGCGTCGGTTATCGAGCGGCTGTTCAAGGGTCCGGTCTACAACTCAATCTGGGCTATAGCCACAACGTCGTCTATCAAATCCCGGGTGACATCAAGATTGAGACGCCGAAGCCAACGGAAATCGTGGTCAGCGGGATTGACAAGCAGCGTGTTGGACAGGTTGCTGCAGAAATTCGCGCGTGGCGCAAACCTGAGCCCTACAAGGGCAAGGGCATCAAATATGTCGATGAATACATCTTCCGTAAGGAAGGCAAGAAAAAGTAAGCGGAGATTTGAACGTTATGGCTCGAAAACTAAAGCCGATCGATCGTCGCCGGGCGCGGGTCCGGAGAGTCTTGAAGGCGCGTGCGAATGCGCGTCCGCGGCTCAGTGTGTTCCGCTCACACAAGAACATCTATGCGCAGGTAATAGATGACGGGAACGGTACGACGCTGGCAGCGGCTTCGTCGCTGGAAGGTGCTTTGAAGAAGAAGCTGAAAACGGGTGCAGATACCGCTGCGGCCGGTGAAGTTGGCAAGCTGTTGGCCGAGCGTGCAAAAAAGGCAGGCATCGGCGAGGTTGTTTTCGACCGTGGACCCTACATTTATCACGGCCGGGTGAAGGCCCTAGCAGACGGCGCCCGCGAAGGCGGGTTGCAGTTCTAATCACAAGAACAGGTATCGAGCACGATGAGAGAACGGGAACGCGAAGAACGCGACAGCGAATTTGTCGATCGGCTGGTGCATATCAACCGTGTCGCCAAGGTGGTCAAGGGCGGGCGCAGGTTCGGCTTTGCTGCTTTGGTGGTGGTTGGCGATCAGAAGGGCCGAGTAGGTTTTGGTCACGGCAAGGCGCGCGAAGTGCCCGAAGCGATCCGCAAGGCTACCGAGAACGCCAAGCGTGACATGATCCGGGTGCCGCTGCGCGAAGGCCGCACGCTGCATCATGACGTCACTGGCCGGCACGGTGCTGGCAAGGTGGTGCTGCGGGCTGCTCCGGCCGGTACCGGTATCATCGCCGGTGGGCCGATGCGTGCCGTGTTTGAAAGCGTCGGCATGCAGGATGTGGTCGCCAAATCGGTCGGGTCATCCAATCCATACAACATGGTGCGGGCGACATTCGAAGCGCTGTCGCGCGAGTCGAGCCCACGAAGTGTGGCGGCACGGCGCGGTAAGAAAGTGAGCGAGATCACCGGGCGGCGCAAGATTGAGGAAACCGCGGAATAAACCTGGGCGACAAGCGTGCCTGGAAAAGGATCTTGATAGATGACTAAGAAGCCAACCGGCAAGACGATTATCGTTGAGCAGACCGGGAGCGCGCTCAGGCGTCCGGCCAAGCAGCGCCAAACGCTGATCGGCCTGGGATTGAACAAGCTTCACCGCAGGCGCACATTGGAAGACACACCACAGGTTCGCGGCATGATTGCCAAGGTCGCGCATCTTGTGCGTGTGGTTGAATAAGACCGTTCCCTGCGAACGCAATACGAAAGAGCATGGACAAATGAGGCTCAATACGATTTCAGACAAAGCTGACGCCCGGCGCGACCGAAAGCGCGTAGGCCGGGGCCCCGGCTCGGGCATTGGCCGCACCGCAGGTCGAGGTATGAAAGGCCAGACTTCGCGTTCGGGTGTGGCGATAAACGGATTCGAAGGCGGCCAGATGCCGCTTTACCGGCGCTTGCCGAAGCGCGGTTTCAACAAGCCGAACCGTCTCGATTGGAACGAGGTCAACCTCGGCC
This sequence comes from Pseudomonadota bacterium, assembly GCA_016522385.1. GTDB lineage: Bacteria > Pseudomonadota > Alphaproteobacteria > Rhizobiales > Aestuariivirgaceae > JABDJG01. The sequence goes on along the minus strand of JAEKFU010000662.1, from coordinate 1,444 downwards.
GCGTCCAGGCAGCGATCGACGCCAAGAAGCTCGATGCGAAGAAGGTTGTCGACCTTGAAGCGCTTATGGCGGCAGGACTAGTCAGCAAGGAACGCGACGGTGTCCGGTTGCTCGGCAAAGGTGAGCTGAAGGCCAAGGTCAAGTTTGCCGTCGCTCACGCAACCAAGGCCGCTGCGGCGGCGGTCGAGAAGGCGGGTGGCAGCATTGATATTATCGAGCGTAAGCCAAAACCGTCGGCTAAAAACGACGCCGGCAAAAAATAGGGCGTGTTATTGTGTGCCGCCAATGGCGTCACAATATAGCCGTGAGGTAGCGACGCGCGAGGGAAGATATGGTATCGGCAGCTGAACAACTTGCAGCCAATATTAACTTCGGCGCTCTGGCCAAGGCTGAAGACCTGAAAAAGCGCATCTGGTTCACGCTGGGTGCGCTAATCGTCTATAGGCTCGGCACCTATGTTCCGATACCTGGTATCGATCCGCTGGAGCTGGCACGGTTGGTTCAGCAGAATGCGACCGGGATCCTCGGATGGATCAATGGGCTGGCCGGCGGCGCTTTGGGACGCATGGCGATCTTTGCCCTGACGATCATGCCCTATATCTCAGCATCGATCATCATTCAATTGATGACGACGGTTTCGCCGCAGCTTGAAGCGCTTAAGAAGGAAGGTGAAACCGGGCGAAAGAAGATCAACCAGTATACACGGTACGGTACTGTGATCCTTGCGTCCCTGCAGGCCTACGGTATCTCCGTCGGACTCGAAGGACAGGGTAATGTGGTGGTGGATCCGGGTTGGTTCTTCCGGGCCAGCACAGTCATCACATTGACTGGCGGCACCGTGTTTCTGATGTGGCTGGGCGAGCAAATCACCCAGCGCGGGATAGGCAACGGTATCTCGTTGATCATTTTTGCCGGCATCGTAGCCGAGCTGCCGTCGGCCATTGCCGGTACGCTGGAACTGGGCCGAACCGGACAGCTGTCGACGTTCCTGATCCTCGGGATCATTGTGATGGCGGCAGTCGTGATTGCCTTTATCGTGTTCATGGAACGGGCGCAGCGGCGCATACTGGTGCAGTACCCCAAACGCCAGCAGGGCAACAAAGTGTTCCAGGGCGACAGTTCGCATCTGCCACTCAAAATCAACACGGCCGGCGTTATTCCGCCGATCTTTGCTTCTTCACTGCTGCTGCTGCCAATCACGGTTGCCAATTTCGCGCAGGGTCAGGGACCAGACTGGCTGAACTACATCACGGCGCTGCTAGGGCGTGGACAGCCACTGTTTCTGGCGTTCTATGTCAGCATGATCGTGTTTTTCACGTTCTTCTGGGTCAAGAACCAGTTCAACCCGACGGACATGGCTGACAATCTAAAAAAGGCCGGCGGATTTATTCCCGGCATACGACCAGGGGAACGCACGGCGGAATATATTGACTATGTGATGACA
>JAEKFU010000642.1 GCA_016522385.1 Pseudomonadota bacterium | reverse complement strand
AGTGTCAGCATGCCGGTCCAGTATGCTGTCGGATCGTCCAGCGACATGTCGCTGCGGGCTGCATAATAGGGCGTGGAGAATATCCCTGCCTGTTCCCACTGGCTCCACACATCAAGAATGTCAGGCGGGTAGAAGTTCGCCCGGTCCCAGGCTTGGGTCTTGTGTTCGGTGATAATGTTGCCGTTGGCCGGATCGATGACATGTAGCGCCCGGCCCATGCCGTAAAGCTTGCTGCCATCGGTTGAATACATCAGAATCGTCACCTGACGGGGCGCCGGTATGGTTCGAATCTTGCTACCGCTGCTGGTGTCGTAGAACGAAATTCGCGTCGGCTGAACCTTGTATTCGCCGAGACCAAGCTTTACCGCCGACTCATAGAGCGCCAGCTCTTTGCCGTCGGGCGACACGTCCATGCCGAACATTACCTTGACGCGTTCGTCCTCACTGGACAGATCGAGCCTAAAGGTCTGCTGGCCGGTTTCCAGATCGATGCCGGAAACGCTCTCCCAGCGGTTGACGACCGAATAGGCGGTCTTGCCATCCGGCGACGCGGCAATGGTAAGCGGGCCGGGTCCGGCATTGGGAATGGTATAGACCTTGTCGATCTTGCGGGCCGCTGCATCGACGAGCACCAGCTTGTCTGGCTTGATCCCTGTCAGCAGGAAGTCTTTGGCCTCGGCCACCGTTGATAGCAGCAACATCGCTGTGCCGGATAGTGCCGCGAATGCTCGGGTCTTTGTCCAATTCATCTCATTGTCTCCGCTGTTCGATGCCACCCAAAAGCCTCAGTGGTGTCACGTATCTTCCGGGAAAACCGACTGCAATTTGCGCCAGTCGCGCTGGGCCGCAGGTGCATCAGCATTCCAGTTCGGATAGGTATTGAGCGTGTCGGCGACTTGAGCCGGCCACCAGCACGGATCGGAACAGCCGTAAAGATCAGCCTCCATGGGCTGGCACAGTGCGGCAACACCGCCGAAGGCATCGACTTCCCAACCCGGGTCGAGCGTTGCCGTGCAGCCGACCATGGTCTGCATCAGCCTTACCTCATCTTCGCGCCCCTGCTCGGACGCCTCGACATATTCTGCGGCCTTCTGGTTGGCAGGCTTGAGATGTTTCATTGGGATACCCTCCGTGGTTCCACGTGGCGTTTCAGGTAAGACGGATTATGCCGGATGATCCGGCCATAAGCGGAAATGCCGAAATCAACCCAGTCGCGCATCAGATCGCAGTAATGGTAGACCGGCGAATGGGGGTCTTCAAATCGTGCATAGGACTCGTGATAGCAGCCGCCAGCGCAAATGTTGCGAATTCGGCAGGTGCTGCAGGCGCGAGACGCCTTGTCTTGCGCCCGTTCGACAAAATTGCCCAGCGCCCTGCGGTCAATACCATCATCCACATTGCCAAAGGTCGGCATTTTCGATCCGGTAAAGCGATGGCACAGGTGCAGGTCGCCGTCTCCGTCCACCGCCAGCATGCCGATACCGGCCCCACACGGCACCACTTTCTTGGTGCCCTCGGCGAGATCCGTCATCAGCTGGTGCATGTTGGAAAAGCCGATGTTACGATCTTCCAGCGCCGCTTCGACATAGCGTTCTCCGAGCACTTTCATGTCTTGGAATACCTGCTGGAGTTCGTCGCTAGTAAGGTTGAACGCGGAGATGTCCCCCGATGTGGCCGGCGAGAAGCCAACCTCGAAAAACCCGATCTCGCTACGTAAATGTTGGTGTATGGCCACAACGTCGGTCACACCACGCGTGAGCGTGACCCGGGCTCCAACCGGCCGCGATCGATAGCGCGACAACAGCATGCGGGTCTTTGAAGCAACAACGTCATAACTGCCACGGCCACTGACTGTCACACGATTCTTGTCGTGCAGTGCTTTAGGTCCGTCCATGCTGACGGTCAGCCCGAAGCGATGCTCGTCGAGATAATCGACCAGCCGCTCATTGAGCAGCGTGCCGTTGGTGGTCAGTGAGAAGTCGATCGCCTTGCGGGTTTCGCGACCGCGCTGTTCGGCATAGTCCACCATCTGTCGGATCAGCGGCATGTTGGAGAGTGGTTCGCCGCCAAAGAACACGAGATTGATCCGCTTGCGGTCCGCGGCCTGTTTCAAGAGTAGCTCGAACGATTTGACCGCCGTCTCGAACGCCATCTTGCGGCCGGCACTCGGCTTTGCCAGATCTTCCTTGTAGCAGTAGGTGCACGACAGATTGCAACCGGTGTTGACATTGAGAACGATGGTCGAAAGCGGAAAATCCTTGACCTTGATGGGGGTCGGCATCTCTGTCATGCGTTTGGCATCGCGCACCACATCCATGCGGACGAAATCCTCGACTGTCTCGGCGACGTCCTGTGGCGTGAACCGGTGGTCGAAGGCGCCACACAAGGTTGCCGGCGTCACCGTTTCTGTCGACTTGAAATGATCCAGGACGGCGCCGGAGACCTCATCCATCTCAAACAAGCTGGTGGTCGGCACATGAAACAGCATCCGCCGTCCCTCGACGTCGACGTCGTGGACATTTTGCGGAACTAGCCTCAACCCGCTCAATTGCCAGACTCCAATGCTTTTACAAATCGCATGGCGCTCACCGGATCGGCGGATCGACAAAGCGTTGCACCGTGACGAACAGTTGTGCCTTGCCCTCCAACTTGTTGCCGTCATCGTCAACGGTGCCGACGATCGCCAAGTTGCCAGCATTGTTGGTTGACATCGGACGTGCCGGATTTGGCCCGGCGCCGGCCGGTTCGAACAGGCCCGTTGGGGTGATCTTGCCGGCAAAGTCGGCGTCTTTCAAGGCAGCGGCCGCGTCGTCGAAGTTGGTAGTCGTCCAGGTTGCCGGCATGATACCGATCCGCACGTCGTCCTCAGTGCCCGTTTTGCCGTCGCCACCAGCCATGTAGCCTATGGCCTCAAACTGCGCCGGCACCGGTGCGATCGGCCCACCATTGCCACCCACCCGGGCTATGGTAGCTGCGGGTGTGATCTTGACGCTGTCGACCTTGTCATAAACCACCAGCGCGCCAGGCAAGGCGGAAGCGCCGACCTTTACATCACGGGGACCGGTCGCAGCGCCCATATCAGCGGTAATCTCAAGGACTATCTTGTCGGTCGAACTTTCCGTGGCTTGGAATTTCAGGCCTGTTCCCAACGTTACGTCGCCGGCGAGCCCGCTACCGTGAATCGTGATCTGCTTTGTCTGGCCCAGCTTGATATAAGCCGGTTCGACAGACAGGATGCGAGCCGCACTGCCCTGACGGACAGAATTGACCGCACCGCCGATGACATCGTTGTCGCGTAAGAACCAGCGCCCGGTGAGCGCGTCCTTGTTACCGCCGGTCGACAGCACCGCACGCCATGCCTGACCATCGCTGTTTTTCATGCTGGCGCGGACTTCATGACCGGAATAGACCACGGCGCTACCACTGGATTCGGCGGTCTTGCCGTCACTGTAGGTGGCCTTGGTGGTCATTTGGTAGCCGCCGCCGGATTTTGCAGTCAGGGTCGCCAACCCGTCATAATGGCCCACGCCCGGCCGGTGGCCGGTAAATCGCCACGTGCCCGAAAGATCAGGAGCGGGTGTGTCTTTCCACGCGGTCCACGCATCGCTCTCCAGTGGCAGAAGTTTGGCAAGCTCTTCGACAATCTTCGTCGATGCGATGCCCCACCAGTCGCGGTCGCGACCAAGCGCCTGATACTCGGTGGTTGGGAATTGGCCGAGATGAAAGTGCACAAGTTTCAGCCAGTCCTCCTTCGGCCGCCGCTGCAGTGCAACTCTTGCATAGGTGTGACAGCGGCCACAGAACTGGGACAGCTCGTCGGTCGGGCCGGTATCGGTCACGCCCGGGGTCTTCTCCAGCACATAACGATATCCGGCGGACTCCGAGGGTGCCAGTCCCTGTGTATCAGATAGATGCTGAACCAGTGTCCGGCGCTCTTCGGCGGTCAGCTTGACGCCATGTACGTTGATCATACGGACCAGCGTCATGCCCCAAGCCTCAGGCGTTTTTCTTACATCGGAAATGCGGTTTCTGCTGCCGTCAGCCCGTTCTTCGTGACAAGAGGCACAACGCGCGTTGAGTACCGCAGCACCGTCCTGCGCTACCGCCGCCTGAGGTAGTAATCCTGCAGCAAGTGTGAATCCAAATGCAGGAAGCATCCGCCAGATGATGTTCATGATCCCTCCCCAATACCTTTCGTGCCCGGTGTCGCATACGCCACCAAGCCAATCTTGTGACCTGCAAAGTCAAACATTCGGGCTCGAAATTGTCTTGACATTTCCCGCCAATCTCTTGCGAAATATCACCTTCTGGCTGCCGGGGGTGACACGACTACAGAGCCTTGATCAGGCGCGAGCAGCGACTAATGTCGGAACAAGCGACAATTTCATCGGCCGTTTTGATGGGGCTGTACGACTCCGTTTGTGCCCAGGGTGTTGATCCGCTTAGCGCGAGTCAGGCAGCAGGTTTGGCAAAATCCGTGTGGTTCGACAGCGACGAGGAGGTGCCGCTGGCCGGCTTCGTCGACACGCTGGAATGCATTGCCGAGATGTCCGGAAATCCGGATTTCGGCTGGCGGGCCGGTGAGACATTCGATCTTCGGTTCATTGGTGAGCTCGGCGAAGCGATCCTCAATGCGCCGACCGTTGGCATGGCGCTCAAAACCTTTTGCGACAATCTGCGTCTCGTCCAGACGACCAGCGACCTGAACTTTGAGGTAGACGGCGATCGGGTCACGCTGAGCTATCGGATTCTGGATCCCGATATCTGGCCGCGCTGTCAGGATGCCGAATTCACCATATCGATCCTGAGAAACATGTTAAGCATCGGTCAATCAGATTGCGCTCAAGACGTTCGGATGATGTTTGAACATCGCGCTCGCCGCGCTGCATGCAAGGAGCTGCAGGACCCGACCTATGACGGGCACATCAACCTCATGACATTGCCGACGCGGTTGCTTGACATCCCGAGAAGTACCGGCAGCCGACAGGGCTGGCAGCAACAGTCCAAACGCCTGCAGCGAGCGCTTAGTGAACGCAATCGCAGCCGGCCGGTTTCAGCCAAAACGGAAACGTCTGTTCTCAGGCTGTTGGGATATGAAAAACCGACGCAAAGTCGGGTCGCAGAAGAGCTTGGCCTATCAGACCGTTCGCTGCATCGCCGTCTCGATGCCGAGGGCACGACGTTCTCGCGCATCCTGGCAGATTGCCGGCTAAGACTTGCCAAACACATGCTGGCGCACGGCCAAAAACCCTTGTGTCAGATCGCGCTCGATCTGGGTTATGACGATCAGAGCTGCTTTTCCCGTGCGTTCCGAAAATCGACCGGTGTTTCACCGTCGAGGTTCAAGGCACGTCACGCTGAGCGAAACTTCAACGAAATGACGTGACAAAGCAATCGCCTGCTGAAGCTTTGCGGCTTCAGCGAACACGCTTCAGGGGTTGCGATCTGGACTAGTACCAATGGCGAGTGCTGCGACGGCACTTGCGCATGTATTGGTAGCGGCCGGTGCGGCGATACTTGCGCTTCCAGTAACGGCAGTGGCCCCGATAGTGACGATGACCACCATAGTAATAGCAATCGGGGGCGACGTATCCGCGGCCCCAGCCTCAGCCGGGTACGTAGACTCTTACGCCTGCGTGGGCCTGTGAGGGCGCCGAGCCCGAGGCACCAATGGTGTTGGTGGTAACGGAAGCAACGGTTGCAAGGATCTTGGTGATCATTTCGGTGTCTACTCATCGGAACTTCGGGTTCTGGCAAGGAAACCTAGGTAAGTTTCCAGCATAACATATTGAAAAATAGGGTTTTTCTCGCCACCGATCAAGCAGCAGGATTGCGCAATGTCGCCACCAGTTTGCGCAATTCTGTTGGCTTGATGGGCTTTTCCAGAAATGGCCGTGCGGAATTGTCGAGGAATGTGCGAGCACCCGGGCTCATCGTGTCGCCGGTAATGAAACCGAGACGGCTTGCCATGTCCGGGTGTTCGGCGCTGACCTGTTCGAACAGTTTGCGGCCATCCATATCGGGCATTTTAAGATCGCTCAGGACCAGGGAAAAACTCGATTTCGACAATTCTTTGAGTGCCTCGGTTCCTGATGCAGCGGTGGTCACCTGATAGCCATCACGGCTCAGGACCTCGGCGATCAGTTCGCCGACTTCGGTCTCATCGTCGACAACAAGAACCGAGAGCCCGCCGGTGGTGCTATCGCCCGCCTCAGCCGGCTCGGCGACAGTATCGGGCCTTCTGGACGCGGGAAGCGAAATGAAAAACGTGGTGCCGTCGCCCTCGCTGCTTTCGACCCTGATGGTGCCGTCATGGCTGGTAATGATCCGGTGACAGAACGAAAGGCCGATGCCGGTGCCGGCACCGACATCCTTGGTGGTAAAGAACGGCTCGAAAATGCGCGAGACGATCTCATCGGGAATACCAGGCCCGGTGTCGGCGATCTTCAAGACCACCCTACCGGAGACTCCATCGTAGCGGCTGGCAATCCTGATCTTGCGCTGTCCATTCCAGTCATGCAGCGCCTGTTCGGCATTCACCAACAGGTTGATCAATACCTGGCTCAACTGATCCGGGTCGCCCCATATCGCTGGCAGTTCCGGCGCCAGCTTGAGAGACAGGTCGATATCCGATGATCTGATGGCATAACCGGCGACATCCAGCGCCGCTTCGACGACTTCGTTGATCAGGACATTGCTAGTTCGGGCCGGTTGCTGTCTGGCCATGGCCAGGAACGTCTTGACAATTCGTGAGCATCGCTCTGCGGCATTGCCGATCTTCTCGGCCCGCTCGGCCGATTTGGCATCGCTGGCGGTTTCCTGCAACAGCAAGGACTGTCCGACCACCACCGATAACGGATTGTTCAACTCATGGGCGACGCCGGCCAACAACTCGCCGAGGGCGGAGAGCTTTTCGTTCTGGTGAAGGTTTTCGCGTTGTCGCTCGATCTGTTTCTGCATTTCGATGCGGTCGGTTAGGTCATAGGTGTGTGAGACCACAACCTTATCGCCACGGAAGTCGATCAGCCGCGATGAGATCGAGCAGCGGCACGTTTCGCCGTTAGCGCGGTGGAGCTCAGTTTCGAAATCTTCCACCGCACCGGTGCGCAGCAGCCGCTCGATGTAAATCCGCCGATCCTCGGGATTGACATAGTACTCCACGGCTGAGTCGACCTCGCCAAGCAGTTCCTTTGTCGCTGGGCTGCGGTAAAGTAATTTACCGTCGCGGGCCCGGGTCATTTGTATGTTGACGGGACAGGCTTCAAGCACCCGCCGGACAAGCTGATCGGCTTCCAGCTGGGCAGCTTCGGCACGCTTGCGTTCGGTGACATCGGAACGAGTGACAACAAATCCGCCTTCGCGGGTCGGATTGGTCGAAACCAGGTACCAATTGCCGTCAGTGTGCTCAAATTCTGACTGCCGGTACTCCGTACGGTCTTTTGCACGCTCTGCCAGCCAGTCATCGATGTTCTCGGTCTTGACCGGAAACTGGCCACGCTCGGCTGTGACGCGCAAGAAATCGAACCAGTTGACGCCGGGTTTCAAGACATCGGCGCTAATCGCATGCATCGTTCTGTAGCGCTCGTTTGCAAGCACCAGGCAATCGTCCTTGCCATATAGCGCAAAGCCCTCCGACAGGGATTCAATTGCATCAATCAGCCTCTCGTTGGCCTGCTGCAACTGGTTTTGCGCCGCAATGCGTTCGGTTTCGTCGAACACCACGGAAACAATGACCTTGCGGCCTTGGAATTCGAATAGTCGCGCCGATACAGACGCAGAAAACGGCCTCGATTGCGCGTCGACCATCTGCTCTTCGTAGCGCTCCAGCATGCCATCGCGCAAAAGGACGTCGATATAGGGCTGGCGTTTCGCGGGATCAGCGAAATAGTCGTTGGCGACCTTTTTTTGGCCCATTAGGTGGAAGTGAGCCGGATTACGATAAAGGATCTTGCCATCTTCGATGGTCGACATTTGGATCGGCACAGGGCATGTGTCGAGCACCTGCCGGACAATCTCGTCGGCTTCGCGCCGTTCCGATTCGATCTGTTTGCGTTCCGTTATGTCCTCACGGGTGACCACAAACCCGCCGAGATTGGTCGGGTGCACCGAGACCGAGTGCCACTCTCCGCTGGTGAGTTCAAGCTCGTATTCGACGATGAATTCGACGCCGCCGCGCAGCCGGTCGGCCACCCACTCGTCCTCATGGCCGATGGCCCCCCGGTAAACACCTCGACGCGCGGAAACGCGCATCAAATCTTCCCATTTCAAACCCGGCTTGAGAATGTCGGCAACCTCACTGTTCATCTCGCGATAGCGACGGTTGCACATGACCAGCCTGCCGGCTTCGTCGTACAGCGCAAATCCTTCAGAAAGAGATTCAATCGCATCCGCCAACAGCTCTCGGGCATTGGCAATTTGGGTTTGTTGGCGGTGTGCAATTTCGGTCTGTTTCAGCCGGGTGATGTCGGTGCTTATGAGGGCGATTCCGCCACCTGGGCGCGGATGTGTCGTCAAAAGTTTCCAGCGGCCGTCACGGGTCTCGGCCTCGATCGGTTCAGCATCGGCCTTCGACCACCGCTTCGCTGCAGAGTTTCGGAAGTTGTTGGTGTTCTTGACTGCCTTGCCATCAAAGCTTTTCAGCTGGGACAGAACCCGCGCTACAACCTGCCTCCGGTTGTGGCCGTAAGGTAGCTCACCAACCTCAGTGTCGTCGGCAAAAATCGCCGCATTTGCCTCCAGCAAGGCATCCTTTTCATCGAATACGGCAAATCCCGTAAGCCTTGGTTCCGACTGCATTCTTTACTTCGCCCTACAATCTCTAAAGCAATATTAGAAAGCGTTTGTTTCAATTCCCGTTCAGAATCAGGCGGCTTTGTTTCAATTGTTTCAGCGGAGGCGTTGCGCCGGTGAGACTTGCGGGCGAAATCGCGAAGGATGTGCCGATCAATCAATGTTGGCCAGACCAAAGTCGTCAAGGATCGAGTAGATCGCCGGGACGAGAAGGAGAACCAGCAAAGTCGTGGCGATCAGGCCGAAGGCGAGGCTGGTAACAAGCGGGATCAGCACCTGGGCCTGAAGGCTGGTTTCCGACAATAGTGGTAGAAGACCGACAATCGTTGTCAGCGAAGTCAGCAGGATTGCGCGAAATCGAGCTTGGCTGGCCAATGGTGCGGCCTCGCCGACGGATTGCGTATCACCGTGATAATGTTTGATGAAATTGACCAAAAGAATGGAATCGTTGACCACGACGCCTGCCAGCGCGACAAATCCAAGCATGCTCGGCATGGTGAAATCGAGACCGAGGAGGATGTGACCGCAGATCGCCCCGATCAGCGCGAACGGAATGATGACCATCACGATGAATGGTTCGAAATAACTCTGCAGCTGATAACTGAGCAACATATAGACGCCGATCAAACCAAGAATGAAGCCACTCAACATTGACTGCTGAGTGGTCTGGGCTTCCTTGTTCTGCCCCTCCAAAGAGACCGAGACGTCCGGATACCTTTCGGCCAGTCTGGGAAAGAACTTTGCCTGCGTGTCTCGCAGGATCTCATTGGCATTGGCGACCGTCACGTCGACATCACCCTGGACCGTGACGGTGCGCTGGCCGTTGACGCGGTTGATGCGCGAAAAGCCGCGGCCGATCTCTACGTCGGCGATGGCGACAAGCGGGATCAGTGCGCCGTCGGACTGGGAGATCGTGAAGTTGTCAATATCGGCCAGGCTATTCTTGTTCCTGGGATCGATCCTAACGTCGATCTCGTAGCTTTCAGACCCGCGCTGGATTTCACTAACCGTGCTGCCGAAGAACGCGCCGCGCAGCTGGTCGGCAATCTGGCGTGCATCGACACCTAACGGCGAAGCGCCATCCTTCAGCCGCACCCGCAGTTCTGGCTTACCGGGCCTCAAGTCATCGCTCAAGTTGGAGGTGCCGCGATACCCGGATAACCAGGCCGTCAATTCAAGAGCCGCCGACTTCAGTTCTTTGAGGTTCGGGCCGGCGAGCCGAACGTCGAAGGCCAGGCCGGCCGGACCGATCTGCGACTCAGCAAACCTTAGGGAGATGACATCGGAAAGTTCGCCCGTCTCGTTGCGCCACATGGCAATGACGTCATCGATGCGGCTCGATCGGGTCTCGGAATCAAGCAGATCTACCGTGATGGTGGCGACATGGGAGCCGCTTTCGTTTGCCGTGGCGTTCTCGTTGAATTTGGTTGCCACCTTGAGCACCAGGGTCTGGCCAGCCGGCTGCTGCGGCGTCAGTTTGTCATTAACGCGGCCAAGCGCAGCCGTGATGTCGGCTACGACCTGCTCGGTACGCTCGAGCGGTGTGCCTTGCGGCAAGAGGATACGTGCCTCCATGACATTGCCGTCAAGCTCGGGAAAGGCGGCGAACTTCAACAGGCCGCCAGCAATGGTGCTCAACGCCAACAACATCAAGCCGATGGCAATCCCGGTTGTCAAATAACGCCACTTGACCGCCGCAGTGGCGGCCGGGCCAACGACGCGGGTGCGCAACCAATCGATGCCGCGATCGACCGTTACCTGGATACGGCCTTGCCCGTCCGCGTTTTTTTGCATGGCGTGCGCCAGATGGTGCGGCAGGATCAGGAACGCCTCAACCAGCGAAATAACCAACACGAACAGCATGACGATCGGCACCACTTTAAGGATCTGGCCGATGTCGCCCTTCAGAAATGCCAGTGAGCCGAAGATACAGGTGGTGGTGGCAAATGAGGCAAAGACGCTCGGCAGCACCTGCCGGGCTCCCTCGATAGCTGCATCAACCGGCGATTTACCTTCAGCCCGCTTGGTTGCGACATTCTCGGCGATGACGATGGCATCGTCCATCAACAAGCCGATAACAATCAGCAGGCCGACCATGGACAGCATGTTGATCGTATAGCCAGCGGCAACCATGAGGACGACCGCGCCGAGGAACGATACCGGCAGGCCGGCGGCGACCCAGAAGGCATAGCGAAAGCCGAAGAACAGCCACAATACGATCAGCACCAGCGCAAGGCCCTGGCTGCCATTCGTCAACAACAGCCGCAGGCGATCACGCACTATGGAGGAGATGTCATTAGTGACGACCATCTCGATGCCTGGTGGCGCGGTCTGCCGCTCGGTTTCCAGGAATGCGTTAACGGCATCAATCACCGAGAGCGTGTCTTCGGTCTCGGTCTTGGTTATGTCAAGAATGGCCGCTGGCCGGCCATTGAACAGCACTTTTTCTTCATCGAGATCGAATCGATCGGTAATCGTGGCTATATCGCCGAGCCGGATCTGGCCGCCGCCTGAACTGGCCACCACCACGACATCGCGAAAGTCGTTCACCGTCTTGCGTTCATCGGCAAAGCGGATCAGCAATTCCTGGTCGCGAGTCTGGATATTGCCGGACGGCAGATCGATGCTCTGGCGCTGGATGGCGATCGCGACATCGGCGATGGAAATGCCGTACTGGCGGATGATGGCATCAGGCAGCTCGATGCGAATCTGATGATCGGAAAAGCCCTTGATATCGATCTTGGGAATGCCGCCGAAACGCAACATGCGGTCCTTAAGTTCTTCGGCATAGGCCTTGAGGTCGGGCTTGCTGGCCGCACCAGTAAGCGCCACGGAGGCTACAAAATCGGTGCGACCGAGCTGCTTTATGACCGGTTCTTCGGCCTCGTCGGGAAAATCGGTGATGGCATCGATCTCGGTGCGCACATCGGTGGCGAAGCGGTCGAGGTCCGTGCCCTCGACCATTTCGGCAACGGCACGGGCACGGCCCTCGCGGGCCTCGCAGGTCACCTCAGCAACATTGTCGATGCCGTCGATCGCGTCCTCTATGCGCTGGCACAGGGATTCCTCGACGTCCTCGGCCCGTGTGCCCGGATTGAGCACTGTGACTTCCACCTTGTTCGGCTGAATGCGCGGAAAGGTCTCGCGCTGCAACACTGGTGCGGCAAACAAGCCGGCAACGATAAATGCCAGCATCAACAGATTGGCCGCCGTCGGATGATGGGCGAAATAACGGATCATCAGTTGGCAGTCTCGCCGGACGCCTCGAACTTGAGCCCCACCAGCACGTCTTCGTCCGGCTGTGGTCTTAGCAACATGCCGGCAACGGCGGGAATCAAGTCGGACACGACTACCCGTTCGCCGGGATTGAGGCCCTCTTTGATGACGACAAGATCGCCTTGTGCCAGCCCGAGGGCGACGGGGCGGACGTCGAGCCGGTTATCATTGCTTACCACGTAGAGCCGGCCCTCATGCACGGCCGAACGCGGCACCACGATCCTTTCCTTCTTGGCGCGGGTGCGCAGCTCGATCTCGACGAACATGCCCTTGGTCAGCGGTGGCCGCTGACCAGGCACGGCTTTGGCATATGCACCGTCGACTGCCACGATGGCACCGATTGTGCGGGTCTTGGGATCGATCGTGTCGCTGGCGCGGGCAAAGCGGGCCGGCCATTCGACGATGTCATTGCCGGCGCGCAGGCGCACGGTCGCCGCAAAGCCGATCGTGTCGAGGATCTTGGTCAGCGATTCCACCGTGAAACCGCCGGTGAGACCGCCTGGAATGCTGGCATGGACCATAGCGCGAAACTGCGAAATTGGAATTTGTGCCTCGACTTCGGCGACATCGAGGCTGTCGGCCGTCACCAGCGTGCTGCCAGTCTGGGCATACTGATCGGCCTCGACATTGACCTCGGCAATTCGGGCATCGAATGGCAGCTTGATGCGGGTGCGCGCAAGATCGAGCTTGGCCGATTCCAGCTGCGATTTGTTGACGGCAATCTGTTCGCGCTGAACGGCGCGCTGGGTCGGCAAGAGACGCAGTGCATTCTCAAGATCCTGCACTTTCTTGCGCTGGGCAACGGTTTCGCGCTGCTCAAGCTGGAGTGCAGACTGGGCAACTGTGCCACCCTCGAAAAGCTCCCGCTTCCGCTTGAGCTCGGCCTCGCGCAGATTGAGGCCGTGCCTTTCAATCTTCAACAGATCAGCTGTGTTGGTTTCGGTCACCTGCAGCTCGGCGAGTTTGGCTTCAGCTGAGCGGATATTGGCCTCGGCCTGGCTGACTGCAAGATCATAGTCGGCCGGCGAAATACGCACGATTTCGGTGCCACCCGGCAGAATGGCACCCTTCTTCAGTGCCGGATGTACATAGATGACCTCGCCTTGCACCTGCGCAATCGCGCTCCATACCGTGCCAGGGTAGACGCTGCCAAAACCGGTCACACGTGGCACCAGTTGAACCGGTTGAACGGAAATTACACGCACAACACGGGCGCGTTCTTTTGCCGGTTTGCGTTCCGGCGCGTCACGCTCGCTTGCCATGAAATACAACACCGCGGCGCCGATCAGGATCGGTGGAATGAACAGCAGTTTTCTGATCAATGACCTCGCCTTTTTCACTTACCCAAATGGTCGGATTTCAACAGAATTGGCGCTCGATGTTACCCAAAGTTCCAGTTTGCGCAATCACAGATCGGCCTCATGTCAAAAGGTCGCGATGAGGTGCACTCTTCCTGATCGCCTTTCAAGAACACCCGTTAGATGTCAAATTCAGCGACTACCGGCGCATGGTATGATTCCGGGTTCTCCGCGATGGCCACATAACCGAACAATTCGTCGCCGAGCAGTTCATTGTGAACCTCGAAGTGACGGTAGTGCGCCAGCAGGTTGTGCGAAATGAGAATGTGGTCAAGCATTATTTTTTCGCCATGATGTATCACAGAGAAGCGTTGAGATTGCGGGATGGCACGTTCCAAATAAACCAGAGCACGGTCCGCCAGCGCCCCGTTGCCCGTATCATCGACGCCAGCACCGATAATCCTTGCTGGTACCTCACGCTCAGCAGCATTGAAGTCACCGCAAACCAGAATCAAGGCGTCCGGATCAGCATTGAATAGCTGATCAATCACGATGCGGGCCTCGAGCGCCTGGCCGCTGCGCTTGAGCATGGCAATGTAGAATCCTTCCGCCCATGCACTGGCGTTCTTCCAAATGAAAGGCCCGAGCTTTTGTCCTCGGAGCGGCACAGCAAGCGGTGCCCGCATATGCAGGTTTATCACCTGAAGCAAGCTACCGTCAGGTAGGCGGATGGCGGCATGCAGCAGCGGACGATCCCAATTTACAAGCTCAGGGACTTTGGTCGCGGCATCACGGGTTACCGGTGAATAGCTGAGGGGCGGCACATGATCATGCCAGACCTGGCGGGTTTGTTCGATCGGCCAGCGGCTCAGCAGCACAAGGTTGTGCTTGTCGGCCAATCTTTGCGTGGACGGATCAACAGAATGAACGCACTCAAAGTCCTGATAGCCGGTCCCTGCAATCAACTTGTCAAGCGCAAGTAGAGCACGCTCCGTGGCCCGCGGGGACCTGTCCGCGTTGACTTCCTGGAGGCAGATGATGTCCGCAGCCAGGCGCTCCAGTTGCGGGCGTAGTACTGCGATGCGCGCCTCAATAGGCGCAGCCTTACGATTCGCGAGGCCAAGATTTTCAAGATTGTAGGTGGCAATGCGCATGGCGTGATCGTGACACGCAGAGCTCTGACCACAATTGATCAGAATCAAAGTTTCGGGTGCCGAAAGTTGGCATGTTTGACGTACCAAGGTCCAACCGTGAACGGAGACAAAGATGGTCGAGAAATCTCATACGGCCGGCTGGTGGCCGCATCTCTACGAACCCTTCCGTGATATTGGCCATAAGGTTGCCGATTGGTTCGCGCCGCGTTCGGATGCTTCGGCGATGAAAGACTACTATGAGATTAATGTCGAACTACCCGGCGTAAAAACCGAAGATGTCGATGTCTCGATCCATAACAACAGTCTGACGATCCGCGGCGAGAAGCGTTTTGAGCGCGAGAAAACAGGCCGGTCATATTTCTTTTCCGAACGCGAATACGGCGCGTTTGAGCGAACGTTTCGCCTGCCGCCGGATACCGATGGTGAAAAGATCGATGCCGAATTCAAAGATGGGATTCTGTGTCTCAAACTAGCCAAGTTGAGCGCAAAGAAACCTGCGGCGAAAAAGATCAAGGTTCGCAAGGCCTAGCGCCAGTTGTGTTCTGTACGGAACAGGCGAGGTTTGTTCAGGTCCATCATAGCCAGTGCAGTCTGCGCTACCTGCTGACTTGTGCCACCGAAGGCCGTCCTTCTGTGCCCGCTGGGCGTCGTTATGCTCCGCTTGTGGTCAACCAGACCACGGCGCGAAGCATGCCTAGCCTGCAGACGCAGGAACACGGTCAAATGATTCCATATGAGAAAGACACGCTCTAGATCAACGTCACCGTTTTGTGGGTGTGGTCGACGACTTCTCTGACGCCAGCGACGCCCTCGGCGGCCACCTTTAGGGCCTGGCGTGCTTCTTCTGAATGGACGCGACCCCAATAGTGCACGACGCCTTGCTGTACAACGACGTTGAGGTGTGGCAGATCAGACCAGGCCTGTTTCTCCAGCATCTCAATTATCTCCTGTCGTAACGCACGGTCGTCACTGGACGGAGCGTCGAGCATCTTTTCGTGTTGCGCCGCAAGTGCCTGCAACAGGTTGGCGCGACTGACAATGCCGACCACGGCGTCGTTGGCGATGACCGGCACCCGTTTGATCTGGTTCTTCTCCAGGATTTCGGCGATCCTGCCAACCGGCGTGTCATCCGGCACCGTAACGACGTCGCGTGTCATGATTTCGGCAACCCGCATGCCATGCGACTTAATGAATTCTTCCGCCAGGCGCACCTTGCCGCCGATCGCCGCCAGCCACCAGGATGAGTAGTCGCGCGCGCCGATCTCGGAACGGCGGATGAGATCGCCCTCGCTGACCAGACCGACCAGCACACCGTTTGCTGTCACGACCGGGAGAGCACTGATACCGTTATCCAGCATCAGCTTGACGACTTCAAGGACCGTGGTATCGGGAGTTACCGTCACCACCGGTGACGTCATGATGTCACGTGCATGCATCGGTCTGAATCCTCAGTTAACACGGTGATGTCACACAGGGGGTAACCGTGCTGTGGGGCGAGATATTGGCGCTAATCAGGTGGGGAAAAAACGCATGCAGGACATTGCGATGTTTATGGTTCATAGACGCTCCTCAATGCTGCCTCGATGAGGGCATTGCTCAATGTCGAGATGCATAGCGAGATGGTCGTCTCAAGCATTGATGTAAATCAAGCCGACCGCCGGGAACCCGACTGCAGTAGCACACACGACTATTGCAGCGCTTCCAGATAAGCGATCAGGTCGCCAATCTCGTCGGGCGAGAAGACGAACTCTGGCATATCGCGATGGCCCGTGGCGATGCCTTCGGCCAGCGCTTCAGCAAGCGTCGCCGGTGGATAACGTTTGACAACTTCAGTGAACGGCGGCGCCTCAGCATGAGAGCTGGTGCCCTCCTTTGTGACGGCATGACAGCGCGCGCAGTTTTTCTGCGCCAAGGCCAGACCGGCGACGGTGTCATCGGCCCGCAGCGATTGTGACCAAATCACTTGGAAGACAACAGCTGCAATCAGCGTTCTCAAAATCATCACATGACCCGCTCAAGCCGATTTGCGATAGCGGGCCGGCGGCTGAGGATTGTTGGCCGGATTGGTATCGTGCTTCGACATGTCCTTGATGATTTCACCGCCGACGAGCGGTACCAAGTCTTTTTCCAGGGGATCGGCCTTGTCCTTTGTGTAGACTTCTTCACCATCAACATAGAGCGTGAAGGCCTTGAGATATTTTGCCTTCTTGGCCGGATTTTCTATTGTCGCCTTAGTCCATTCGTAAAGAGGGTACTGATCGGTCCCGTGCTTTTCGGCTTCTGCAACATAGCCTGCAAACGCATCGTACTGGCACTTGAGCGTGGCGTCATGCTGGACGAGAACGTCCACCAGCGGCTTAATTGCCGGATCCTGCGGATCGCGCCGCGCTATTTCTGCGGCTGCATCATGTAGGTTGACGCGCACCTGAAATTTCCATTGTTCGCTCATGATTGGCACCCTTTATGGTGATTTTGCCATTAGCAGTAGAATTCGATTTCGCCGATGTTCTTTGCCTCGGCAACAATATTGCGCCCATATCGTTTCTTGACCGGCTCACCGAGTTCATCTCTGAACTCCGCACTTAGGCGGATCGCACCGACGTGGGACGGTCCTTTCATAACATCTTTTGAATGCACTTGTTCCAGTCGTGCCGCCTTATTTACCTCCGGACCAATCAAAGTGAATTGATGACGGCTGGTCGATCCGAAATCACCGCTCAGCACCATGCCGATATGTAGGCCCACACGCAGATGTAGTGAATGACTACCGATTCTGATTTCAGCAACCGCTTTTGTTGCCTGCTCGGCGGCTCTGAGCGCTTCGGTACATTTCGACCCGGCCGGCTCATCGCTCGCGAGCGGCCAGAAGGCCATCATACCGTCGCCCATGAATTTGTCGATGTGCCCGCCGTGCGCGAGGATCGGTGTCGACTGCTCATTGAAAAACCTCTGGACGATGTCAGCGGTACGATTCGGCGCGAGCTGATCGATGTAACGGCTGAAATCAACAACATCAGAGAACCACACGATAGCGCGTTCCACCTTGTAGTCCGTCTGCCTGCCGCCGCCCGATTGCAGACGCCTGGCCAGTGCGTATTCGTTAGTGTAGGCGCGCAGGATTTGCGTGTCGTCTTGCAATTGCCGGCTGAGCGTCGAGGTCTTGAGGCTCGCATCCTTCAGCTTCAAGGAAATGATTTTGGCAATGTTACGCCAAATAAGATCAGCCTGTGGATGTTGCTCGATCCGGGCCTTGTCGAGCTCCAGTAGTTCGGCCTGACTTTCACTGACCACCAGATCGTACCATCGCCGGCAGCCGTTGCCGAGCAGGTTTTGCTCACCGACAACTTCGTGGCGTTGGCGCGTGAACAACGTTCGATTGTCCTCGCGCACGGCAACAGCCCCCAATACGATGATCCAAAGTGATTCCGCAGCATCCCCGCGCTGGCAAACAACATCCCCTTCTGACAGTCGGCACGGCCGCGGATCCAGCGCACCAATGTCAGCTATATCGTCAACCAGACCACTGGCCACCAACGCGGTTTCGTAGCGCGGCCGCATGGCATAGCGTGAGACAATTCCCGGTTTCTTTGCCATCACAACCGGTCCCTGCTCATCATGCAAGCAACGTTAAGCCAGACGACGCAACACGGCGTTGACACAGATCAAGCGGCGACAGCGAAGCTAAATTGCTCGTCATCACGCTATGCTGCTGCTCATTCAAATGCGTTGATGATTGCCGTGGCCATGGCTTGGGTGCCTGCAGAGCCGCCAAGGTCGCGGGTCAGGGTGCCGCCTGCGAGTGCGCGCTCGACAGCCTGCACAAGCCGCGCGGTCAGATCCTTGCGGGAAAGACTGTACTGAAACAGCATGGCGGCGCTCAGGATCGTACCGATTGGATTGGCGATGCCCTCACCGGCTATGTCGGGCGCTGAGCCATGAACCGGTTCATAGATGGCCGGCCTGTTCGCCTCACCCTCGCCAGCCAGACCGCATACCGAGACCGATGGCAGCATGCCCAAAGAACCCGCTAGGGTGCCGGCAAGATCCGAGATGATGTCGCCGAATAGATTGTCGGCAAGAATGACATCAAACTCCAGGGGAGTGCGTACTAGCTGATAGACAGCGTGGTCGGCAAAATAGTGGCGAAGCACGATATCCGGATAGTCGCGTTCACCCAATTCAGTGACGACCCGGCGCCACAGGACGCCGCTTTCCATGACGTTAGCCTTGTCGATCGAGTGTAGTTTGCCGCCTCGCCGTCTGGCCAACTCAAATCCGGTGCGGGCGATGCGCTCAATCTCGCCGCTGGTATAGAAGTTGGCATCATAGGCCTGCAGCGTACCGTCTTCATTGACATCGATGCCGCGCGGCTCGCCGAAATAGATGCCGCCGCATAGTTCGCGCAGGATCATCATATCGACGCCTTTGACGACCTCCGGCTTGAAAGGCGTGCGGTCGATCAGTGGTTCCCAGGCGCGTGCCGGGCGCAGGCAGGCGTACGTGTCGAGCTCCTGACGCAGGCGGACAAGACCATCCTTGTCAGCGGGCTTGCCGCTGATTTGCAACTCATCCCATTTCGGACCGCCAACCGCGCCGACCAATACTGCATCAGCAGAACGTGCTGCTTCGACGGTTTCATTACGGCAGAATGTGCCGTGAACGTCCCAGGCTGCGCCGCCGATCAGGTCATCATCAACAGTCAAATTGATGCCTTCAAGTCGGCAGATATAGTCGAGCACCTTCAGGCCTGCATCGACCACTTCAGGGCCAACGCCATCACCTTCCAACGAGAGCAGGTGGAGGTTTTTCATGATGACTCACGCATCGTCTCGGCACAGTGCCTGGCTCAAGCAGTGAACACCGCCGCCGCCTAGGGTAAACATCGACATGTCGGGATCGAACACTTCAAACCCTAGAGCGCGCATTTTCTCGTTGAGTTTTGCTGAGCCTTTCATCGACAGCACCCTGTCATTGCCGAGCGCGACCAGATTTACGCCCAGATCCTTAGCTTCACCATAGCCGACATCAATGAACTCGAACCCCCTTTCTTTGAGAAGATCGAGCAGCCAGGCTTCCATGGCATCGGTGCATGCGACCAGCAGCTTTGGTGCGAGCGGCACGACCAATCCGTCCATATGAACAAACTCGCGCGATATGGGTGCGGTGACGGCTTCCCAACCTTCGTTGCGAACCATTTGTGCAACCTGCTCAGAGCCTTCCTTTTCCGAGCGCTCACCGCAATAGCCAATCAACACGAAACCTGGTTCGAGAATGTTGAAGTCGCCACCTTCGAAATGACCCGCGGTGGCATAGTTCCAGATCGGAATGCCTGTTTCCTGATAGAACTTTATCGCCGTCACATAATCAGCGCGGCGTGACTTGAGCTGCATATGGCAGATCAAGGCGCCCCACGGGGTCATCGCGGAGGAATCACGGGCAAAAAAGTTCCGATGCAGCGCTTCGTCAGCATCGAGATAGTGGCACGTGACACCGGCGCCCTCATAGATCGAGACCATCTCGCCGTGCTGCGCCATGGCGATTTGCAAATTGAACTCGACGCCAGTGCGGTGCTGGTTGTTCAGCGTGCGCATGATGATCGGCCCGGCATCGAGCCAGCGATAATACTCCGGCTTGCCGAGCAGCACGTCCTTTAACGGCGCGTAGTCATTGTTGATGCCCCAATGTCGGCCATCTGTACCTTTGATTGCCATGTCGAACATTCCCGCAACTACTCGTCAACGCGGGCCGCACTGAGCCATGGAATTGCAGATCTGGCAAGGGGTGAATTCTTTTGATCAGCGGCGACGGAACTGGCGGCGCGGCTGCGGCTTCAGGGCACCGCCGGCGCGCTCGTCCTTGTGGCGATAAACCACCCGGCCCTTGTCGAGATCGTACGGCGTCATTTCCACCGTGACACGGTCGCCAACAAGAGTCTTGATGCGGTTCTTTTTCATGCGGCCCGACGTATAGGCGATGATTTCATGGTCGTTTTCGAGCTTCACCCGGTATCTGGCATCGGGCAGGATGTCGG
>JAEKFU010000734.1 GCA_016522385.1 Pseudomonadota bacterium | reverse complement strand
GTCCAAAGAGCAGTACCTGTCGCGCAATGCATTGGTTGTTGTCGGGACCTCCGTCGGTGCATTGTTGGCTCTGCTGATCGGAATTCACTTGGTTGGCATATATTTGGCGCTCGTCTTCTTCCTCCTGTTCTACATAAGGTTTGTCGGACATCACGAGTGGCCAGCAACCATTATGCTGGTCGGCGGCATTCCGGTCTTCGTTTTCGCGCTGTTTGAGTGGCTGTTGCAGATTCCTTTGCCGAAATCGATCACCGAAGAATGGTTCTATCCGGTATTCGATGTGATGTACGGCACCAGCTACTTCTGGATGTACATAGTCGGATCATTCGCCGTTCTCGGCGCGATTTCCTTCGCGGTTCATCAATTGACAAAGACGCAGGGCGGGTAACGGGACCATGGAAACGATAATCGTATCACTGGGCGCCGGCCTGTTGGAGGCTGTGCAACCGCTCAACCTGATGATGATCGTGCTTGGGTGCACTGTCGGCCTGTTTGTTGGCGCGATGCCGGGCCTCGGTTCGGTGAACGGCGTGGCGATCCTGTTGCCGATTACCTTTCTGGTGCCGCCGACAGCTGCCATCATTTTCCTGGCCGCGGTCTATTACGGGGCCATGTATGGCGGCGCGATAAGTTCCATAACGCTCGGCATACCGGGCGCATCAACAGCCGTCGCGACGGTATTCGACGGTCGGCCGCTGGCCGTTGCCGGCAAGGCCGACAAGGCCCTGACCGCTGCCGCGATCGCATCGTTTATCGGGGGCACGGTCTCAGTCATACTGTTTACGTTGTTTGCGCCGCCGCTGGCCGACTTCGCTCTCAAATTCGGACCGCCGGAGGAGTTCGCCCTCATGGTGCTGGCCTTTGCAACCTTCATTGGCCTTGGTGGCGACGATATTCCAAAAACGATCTTCTCCATTCTGGTGGGTCTCGTGCTCGCCACGATTGGTCTGGACATCATCTCCGGTAAACCACGGCTGGTGTTCTTTGATGTGTCAGGCTTTCTGCATGGTATCAACTTCCTGGTGCTGGCGATTGGCATTTACGGCATCGGCGAGATGTTGTGGACGCTGGAGACCACCGGCGGCAAGGTGAATGTGCACAAGGTCAAAATGACCTGGGCTGGCTTCAAGGAAAACCTGCGGTCGGTGAAGGATTATATCAAGACGACATCGTTGGGCTCGGTGTTGGGATATTTTGTCGGAACCTTGCCGGCAGCTGGCGCCACACCGGCCTCGCTCATGTCCTACGGGCTGGCCAAGACCTTCTCGAAAGATCCGGAATCCTTCGGCAAGGGCAACGTATCCGGCGTCGCTGCGCCCGAGGCGGCCAACAACGCGGCTTCGACAGGTTCCATGCTGCCGATGATCACGCTCGGCATCCCCGGCTCGCCAACCACAGCCATCCTGCTTGGCGGCATGATCATCTGGGGTCTTCGGCCCGGGCCGTTGCTTTTCACCGAGCAGCCGGAGTTCGTATGGGGCCTGATCGGTTCACTTTATGTCGCCAACCTATTCACGCTATTGATCAACCTGGCATTCATTCCGATCTTCGTGCGGGTGCTGACATTGCCGTTCACCATCCTGGCGCCCATCATCTTCGTGCTCTGCATTGTGGGCGGGTATGCGCCGACCCAAACCATGCATGATGTCTGGCTGATGTTCCTGTTTGGCATCATGGGTTATTTGATGCGCAAGCTGAACTATCCGGTGGCCCCGGCCGTCTTGGCGATCGTATTGGGACCGCTGGCTGAGCGTTCGCTGCGTCAATCCTTGCTGTCGTCACAAGGCGAGATTTTGATCTTTTTCGAACGTCCGATTTCGGCAATCTGCATCTTGATCGCGATCGGCCTGATGTTCTATCCGGTATTCAGCAAATATTTCAAACGGAAGAACACCGATACGGCCACGCAAAACTGATCAGTTGTCCGCAAGGGACCGTCAATGCGTCGATTTGTATACGCGCCCGCGGACACCCCGGCTGGTATACCGGAACGCGCCGCCAGACAGGTGATCTAAAGGGGTGCCAACAAGCCCGGCGGTAGTTTATGGGGACAACTATGCGCGTATGTGTTTTTGGCGCCGGCGCCATCGGGGGGTTTCTGGCGCATGGGCTTGCTCAAGTCGACGGCGTCGAGCTCTCCATCGTCGCGCGCGGTAACCATCTCGAAGCGATCCTGGACAAAGGCATTGCCGTCGTCAAAGACCGCGAAGCCACAGTATTCCCAGTGGCTAAAGGTTCACAGGACCCGGCAGAGCTCGGCGAGCAGGATGTGGTGTTCAATTGCTTGAAATCTCACCAGGCCTGGCATTCTGCCGATATCATGAGCCCATTGCTCGGCAGGGACACCGCCGTGGTGACCTGCCAGAACGGCGTGCCCTGGTGGTATTTCCACATGATCGGCGGCGACTTCGAGGGCCGCCGGCTTGACGCTGTCGACCGCGGCGACCGGCAATGGAATGCCATCGGCCCTGACCGCGCCATTGGCTGTAGCGTATATCCGGCAACTGAGATTTCCGCGCCGGGCGTCATCACCCATGTCTATGGTGACAAGTTTGCTCTTGGCGAACCGGATGGCTCGACCTCTGATCGTGTCTCGCGTATATCCGAACTGATGGAAGCCAGTGGATTCAAAGCACCGATGCTTGACGACATCCGCTCTGAAATCTGGCTCAAGCTGTGGGGCAATCTTTGCTTCAACCCCATCAGCGCACTGACCCGGGCGACGCTCGACGTCGTGGCAAGCGATCCGGGGTCGCGGGCCGTCGCCAGGGCAATGATGCTGGAAGGCCAGCAGATCGGTGAGCGGCTCGGCGCATCATTCCGCGTGGATATTGAGCGCCGCATCAATGGTGCAGCAAAGGTTGGCGCACACCGCACCTCAATGTTGCAGGATCTGGAAGCCGGCAAGGCTATGGAGATCGACGCCCTGGTTACCGCGGTCCAGGAAATGGGCCGAATCGTTGGGGTAGCGACGCCCAATCTGGACACAGTGCTGGCGTTGGTTCAGCAACTTGGCCGGGTTCACGGTCTGTATCCGACCTATCCCGAACCACCCCCATGCGGTCCTTCGAACCCTTTATAGGCGCCCAAATTCTGCTAGAACCATCACGGACAGGGTCGGAACTTCCGGGGCCGGAGTTCGCTGCAGGAGGTAAGTTATGCGTCTCGATGATGAACGTGCAAGCGACAATATAGAGGATCGTCGCGCTCGAGGAGGTGGCCGCGGATTTGGTTTCCCGCGTCGTGGTCGGCAGATCAGGATACCGATGGGAAAACGCGGCGGCGGCATCGGTATCGGTGGCATTGTCATCATACTCATCCTGAGCTTCGTCTTTGGCATCAATCCGCTCGACATGCTGGGCGGCGGTGGCGGCGGTGGTCTGGTGCCGCAGCAGACCGAATACCAAGCGCCGCAGCCATCCGGCTCATCGGTGTCACAAGATGAAATGAAGACGTTTGTCTCCAAGGTGCTTGGCACTACCGAGCGCACCTGGAGCGAGATTTTTGCAAATGAAGGCAAGCGCTATCAGCCACCGCGCATGGTGTTGTTCTCCGGCTTCGTACAATCCGCCTGCGGAGCGGCGCAAGCGGCCATGGGACCGTTCTATTGTCCGCTCGACAGTAAGGTCTACATCGACCTGTCTTTCTACCACGACATGCGAGCAAAACTCGGTGCGCCCGGCGACTTTGCCCAGGCCTATGTGATCGCCCATGAAGTGGGCCATCACGTGCAAAACCTGCTTGGCATTGCCAGCAAGGTCACCCAAACGCGCATGCGGGTGTCCAAGGCCGAAGGCAATGCACTTTCGGTGCGCATGGAGTTGCAGGCTGATTGTTTTTCCGGTGTGTGGGCAAAGGACAACCAACGTTTGCTTGAGCAGGGCGATATCGAGGAGGGCCTCAATGCAGCCAGCGCCATTGGTGATGACCGGCTGCAGAAGCGGTCACAAGGCTATGTTGTGCCCGAAAGCTTCACCCACGGATCGTCCGCCCAGCGCGTGCGCTGGTTCAAACGTGGACTGCAGTCCGGTGACATCCGCTCTTGTGATACCTTTGGCGCCCGACAATTGTAACCAGACCGTCACACGTTCGCTTCCATAGTCGCCGTTTGATGAAACGCTCTAAGCTTTACTTCAGATTGGGCGATGCCTCTTCGGTGACCGGCCGCGTAAGCCGCAGGATCAGAAAGCCGATAACCGCCGATATCAGAGAACCGGCGATCACTCCGAGCCGCACCGCCTTTGAATGTTCGTCGGCTTCGAACGCCAGCATGCCGATAAACAGGCTCATGGTGAACCCAATACCGGCAAGGAAGGCAACACCGACAATGTGCGCCCAACGCGTGCCGGCGGGCAGTTTGGCAAGGCCGAGCCCCACCGCGATCATTGCCATCGCGACAATGCCGACCGGCTTACCGACAGTGAGCCCGGCAGCAATCGCCAGCGGTAAGGCTTCCAGCATTGCGGTCATGCTCAAACCTGCAAACGACACGCCGGCATTGGCAAAGGCAAACAATGGAAGGATGGCCCACACCACATAGGGGTGCAGGCCATGTTCCAGTTTCTCGACGATGGGCGTGCCGGATGGTTCTTTCAGGGGCACGGCAAAGGCCAGGATAACGCCGGCCAGCGTCGCATGAACGCCGGATTTCAGAACAAACACCCACATGCAGACGCCGACGAAAAGGTAGGGTGCCACGCGTCTCACACCGGACAGGTTTAACAAGGCCAGCATCAAGACCGCGCCCAACGCCAAGATCAGTGACATCAGTGAAACGTTTTCTGTGTAGAACAATGCAATGATCACGATCGCACCGAGATCATCCAGCGTGGCCAAGGTCAGTAGAAAGATCTTAAGCGTTAATGGTGCGCGGGTGCCCAGCAAGGCGAGCGCGCCAAGTGCAAATGCGATGTCGGTGGCAGCTGGGATCGCCCATCCGCGCACCAGTTCTGTGTCGCTCGAGTGAGAAACGATATACAGATAAATCGCGGCCGGCACCACCATTCCACCAACAGCGGCGAAACCCGGCAGCACCAATTGATCCGCCGAGGACAGGTGGCCTTCCATCACCTCGCGTTTGATTTCAAGGCCGACGAGAAAGAAGAATACCGCCATCAGGCCGTCATTGACCCACAGGATCAGGGGCTTGGACAGCCCGATCGTGCCGATCTGTACGGTAATCGGTGTCGTCAGCAAGCTATCATAGAGCGGTGCAAGCGCACCAATGTTGTCCGCAATCACGGCGGCGATTGCCGCTACCGCCAGTACGAATCCGGCAGTGGCCTCGTGGTTGATAAAGCGAACGACACCGTCAACTAGACCGAGCTCGCCGGTTTCTGTGTCTGTGGATTTCTGCATGGCGATGCACGCTAGCGGACCAAGTTACAGTTTTGAACCAGTAATCTCATTGCGAGTGAAAAGTTGAACGGCAAATACGTGACAGGCGACCAATGTCATCTCCCATCTTTTAAAATGACGGGTTAAGCTGAATTGCTTTCGCCCTGGCGGCAGCCTAAGTAAAGGGCTGTCTAGGGCCAAAACCAACAAGTGAAAATGAGCACGAGACCAGTTAAATGAGCGAGGCGTTCAGACCAGAAAACGCCGAACAATTGCGTGAAGCGGTTGCTTGGGCGGTCGGTGCCAAATCACCGGTTGAAGTCCGTGGCGCCGGCACAAAGTCCAGCATCGGTCGGATCATGCAAACCGACAAAAGTATAGCTCTGTCCGCCCTGAAGGGCGTTACGCTCTATGAGCCCGATGAACTGGTTCTGTCCGCCCGGGCGGGCACGTTGCTCACCGACATTGAAAAAGAATTGGCCGAACACCGTCAACAGATGGCGTTCGAACCGCCCGATCTTTCGGCATTGCTCGGCTCGGATCACGCCGGCACAATGGGCGGCATGATCGCCGCGAACCTCGCTGGGCCGCGGCGTATCAAGGCCGGTGCATCCCGCGATCATTTTCTTGGTTTCTCTGCAGTGACCGGCAGGGGCGAAATTATTAAGTCGGGCGGCCGGGTGATGAAGAATGTCACCGGCTATGATCTACCGAAAGTATTCGCCGGATCCTGGGGCACATTGGGCATCATGAGTGATATCACAATCAAGGTGCTGCCGGCGGCGGAAACCCAAACTTCCCTGGCATTTCTCGGACTGGATCCGGCTCAGGCGACCAGCGCCATGAGCAGGGCCATGCAATCGTCCTGTGATGTCTCAGGCGCCGCCCATCTGCCGCCGCCCATTGCCGCGCTTTCCGGTGTGGCGGCAATTTCCGGCGCAGGCGTGTCGGTGACGGTTTTGCGCCTGGAAGGGATCAAGCCATCGGTCGAGTTTCGCGCCGGCAAACTGAAAGACAGCTTGCAGGACTTTGGTCAAGCTTTAGGCCTTGATGATGAGGCGTCCCGGGCGCTTTGGGCTGAGATCCGTGATGTGCGCTATCTCAGTGATAATCGTGAACGTGTTGTCTGGCGACTTTCGGTGCCGCCGATGGAAGGGGCAAAGGTGCTCGGCGCCATCAGCGAACTCCAAGACGTGCGCGGTTTTCTTGATTGGGCCGGTGGTTTGATCTGGGTCGATATGCCGGCCAGCGAACACGGCAATGCGCAATTGGTGCGCGGCGCCTTTGCCGGCACAACCGGGCACGCGACTCTGATCAGGGCGCCCCATGCCCTGCGCGCTGCATTGCCGGTCTTTGAACCACAGACTGCTGGGCTCGCCACGATCACCGCCCGCCTCAAGGACGCTTTTGACCCCTTCGGTATTCTCAATCCCGGACGCATTTACGCTTGATGGAAGTTACAGACCAGAATGCAAACGCTCTTCAGTGAAGAACAGCTTCAGGATCCTCGGATCAGCGAGGCCAATGAAATCCTACGCAAATGCGTTCACTGTGGGTTCTGTACGGCGACTTGCCCGACCTATGTGTTGCTTGGTGACGAGCTCGACAGCCCGCGCGGCCGCATCTACCTGATCAAGCAGATGCTGGAAGACGGCAAACCGGCCGAGCCGGAAGTGGTCAAGCATATCGACCGCTGCCTGTCGTGTTTGTCCTGCATGACGACCTGTCCGTCTGGCGTTAACTATATGCACCTGGTCGACGAGGCCCGCAACTATATCGAACGCACCTATGACCGCCCACTGTTCGATCGCCTGTTGCGCTCAATGCTGAGCGCTATTCTACCGCATCCAAGACTGTTTCGTCCGGCACTCAGGCTGGCCCGGTTTGGTAAACCATTTGCCGGCCTGTTTCGGCGTATCCCTGGATTGAAGCCGGTCGGTGCAATGCTCGAGCTGGGCCCATCAGCCCTGCCGCCGGCGAGCCAACAGCCTGGCACTGGGGTTCATAACGCTGCAGGTAAGTCCCGCGGGCGGGTCGCGTTGCTCACAGGCTGCGCCCAAAGCGTTCTCAACCCCGGCATTAATGCTGCTACGGTGCGTCTTTTGAACCGGTTGGGTATCGATGTGGTAATACCGCCGAAGATGGGGTGTTGCGGTGCACTTACCCACCACATGGGCAAGGAGGAACAGGCGCTCAGTTTCGTTCGCAGCAACGTCGATGCCTGGATTGAAGAAATGGATGGCGCCCGGCTTGATGCTGTCATTGTCAATGCTTCAGGATGCGGCACGACGGTCAAGGATTACGGCTACATGCTGCGCCTGGATAAGGCCTATGCAGAAAAGGCCGGGCGCACTTCCGCCATAACCAGGGACATCACCGAGTTCCTCGCATCACTTGACATGCCGGAACCCGTGCAGCGGGCAGGCCTTAGGGTCGCCTATCATTCGGCGTGCTCGATGCAACATGGCCAGCAAATCAGGCAGCAGCCAATCGAACTCCTCAAAGCTGCCGGTTTTGAAGTCGTGAATGTACCGGAAGGACATATATGCTGCGGCTCGGCGGGCACCTACAATATCCTGCAGCCTGAGATCGCCGGGCGACTACGTGACCGCAAGGTTGCCAATATTGAAAGCGTAAAGCCGCATGCTATTGCCACCGGCAACATCGGCTGCATGACTCAGATCGCCTCGGGCACCAGCGTCCCTGTGGTTCACACCGTTGAACTCCTGGACTGGGCCGGCGGCGGCCCAATACCGATCGCCCTGACCACACCGAATTGAGTTAAACGTCAGCTGTACCGTTGTACGGAAATGACGGTTGAGCAACCTCACATTGCGTGATGAGTGAGCCTGGGAACCGAATCGAAGGGGGACTACCAAGCAAATGTCGAATGTCAGCCGCGGCGGCATTGATGTGTCCGCCGATTTCTACAATTTTGTCAATGAGGAGGCGCTTCCGGGCACAGGCGTGAGTGCTGAGACATTCTGGACCGGGCTGGAAAGAGTGTTTGACAAATACGGTCCGCGCCAGCGCCAGTTGCTCGCGGTACGCCAGCAAATCCAGGCGAAAATAGATGAATGGCACGATGCACGTTCGGGCCGCCCGATTAACCCGACTGACTACAGGGCCTTCTTGCTCGACATCGGTTACATCGTGCCTGAGGACGGAGCAGTTACGGCCTCAACAGAGAATGTAGATATCGAGATTTCCAGCGTTGCCGGCCCACAACTCGTTGTCCCGTCAACCAATGCCCGCTATGCACTGAACGCCGCCAACGCGCGCTGGGGATCGCTCTATGATGCACTATACGGCACCGATGCAATCAGTGAAGCGGGCGGTGCCGGCCGGGCCAACAGCTATAATCCGGTGCGTGGCGACAAGGTCATCGCGTGGGGCCGGGCGTTTCTTGATCGCACGGTGCCGCTGGTCGGAATGTCATATGCTGATGTGACCCAATTCACGGTGGCAGACGGCACCCTAGTCGCACACGGCGCGGATGGTGCGCAAGCCTGTCTCATCGATGCCGCACAGTTTGCCGGCTACCGCGGCAAGGCTGCTGCTCCGTCCGCCGTGCTTCTGGTCCATCACGGACTGCATATCGAGATCACCATTGACCGCACCCATCCCATCGGTCGCAATGACGCAGCAGGTGTATCCGACATTGTTCTCGAAGCAGCGCTCAGCACGATTGTTGATTGCGAGGACTCCGTTGCCACGGTCGATGCACAGGACAAGATCGTTGCCTATCGAAACTGGCTGGGTTTGATGAAGGGCGATCTCCGGGCTCGTTTCGAAAAGGCCGGCAATATTATTGACCGTACATTGACTGCAGACCGCACCTACACGGCAGGTGACGGCTCATCCATGACCTTGCCTGGCCGTTCACTTTTGTTGGTGCGCAATGTCGGCCTATTGATGACAATCGGTATGATTCGTGACGGCAATGGCAACCCGATCCCGGAGTGTCTGGCTGACGGCATGGTCAACGTGTTAAGCGCGATGCATGATGTTGGCCCTGCCGGCCACCGCACCAATAGCCGCACTGGCTCGATCTATTTCGTCGTGCCAAAAATGCACGGCCCAGATGAAGTCACCTTCTTTGCCGAGTTCTTCCGCGACATGGAGGAAATCTTCGGGTTTGCCGGCAACACCATCAAGATGGGCATTATGGACGAGGAGCGCCGCACAACGGTGAACCTCAAGGAATGCGTCCGGATGGCGAAAGAACGGGTGTTCTTCATCAATACCGGCTTCCTAGACCGCACCGGCGATGAGATCCACACATCCATGCACGCCGGTCCGATGATCCGAAAGGCCGATATGAAATCTGCCCCGTGGATTGCCGCCTACGAGGATTGGAACGTCGACATCGGTCTGAACTGCGGATTGCCGGGCCATGCGCAGATTGGCAAGGGGATGTGGGCGATGCCGGACCTGATGTCAGCCATGCTGGAGCAAAAGATCAGCCACCCGCTGGCCGGTGCCAACACCGCCTGGGTGCCATCACCGACCGCCGCGACGCTCCATGCCACCCACTACCATGCGGTCCATGTCACCAAGCGGCAGTGCGAGCTCAAGCAGCGCGATGAGGCTAGGCTGGAAGATATCCTGTCCATTCCCTTGGCCGACCGACCGAACTGGCCCGCTGAGGATATCCGCCAGGAACTGGACAACAACGCGCAAGGCATTCTTGGCTATGTCGTGCGCTGGGTCGACCAGGGCATCGGCTGTTCGAAAGTGCCCGACATCAACAATATCGCGCTCATGGAAGACCGCGCGACTTTGCGGATTTCCTCGCAGCACATAGCCAATTGGCTGTACCATGGCGTGTGCACCGAACAACAGGTCATGGAAACCTTGAAGCGAATGGCCGCCGTGGTGGATAAACAAAATGCCGGTGACCCGGCCTATCGCAACATGGCGCCCGATTTCGATTCAAGCGTTGCCTTTGCAGCGGCATGTGATCTCGTTTTCAAGGGATGCCAGCAGCCGTCGGGTTATACCGAGCCTATACTCCACGCCCGCCGCATCGAGGCCAAGGCACGATGAGGTGTGATGCACACTCAGTATGCATTCTGGGTCTTAAGCAGGGCAAATGGCGTCTTTATCAGAATGTAGAAATCTAACCAAAGGGACCAACGGTCGATGTATTCCAGGTCGAATTTCACCCGGTTCTCGATCTTGTCTGTGGTGTCCGTCTCGCCCCGCCAGCCATTTATCTGCGCCCAGCCGGTAATGCCGGCCTTCACCATGTGTTTTTTCATATAACCTGGTATTTCCTGTTTAAACTGATCAACAAAATGAGGCCGTTCAGGTCTGGGGCCAACAATAGACATATCGCCTATGAGTACGTTAAAAAACTGAGGCAGTTCATCCAGGCTGGTACGTCTGAGAAAATGACCAAATGCTGTGGCTCTGTCTTCCCCTTTTTTCGCCCAGACCGGACCGCTATCATCTTCTACAT
>JAEKFU010000689.1 GCA_016522385.1 Pseudomonadota bacterium | reverse complement strand
CTAAACCGGACGCTCGCAGAGCGGGCGCCAGAAAATTGAAACACTCATGACCAGTATTGTCGCGCTGACGGGGGGGTCGGGCTTTGTCGGGAATTGCGTCGCCCGGCGGTTGATCGAGGCGGGAACTAAGGTGCGTTTGCTGGTCCGTGAACCGGCCAAACTAGAACTGCCGACGGGTCGCGTCGAAATTGTGCAAGGTGATTTGGCCGACCATGATGCCCTCGCGCGATTAGTGTCGAATGCTAAATCTGTCATCCATATTGCAGGCGCCATCGCCGCGCCAAACCGGCAGGACTTTGAACGGGTCAATGTTGCAGGCACAGCGAATATCGCTGCATCCGCAGTCAGCGCTGGCGTCGCCCGTTTCGTGCATTTGTCGTCAATGGCGGCACGAGAACCTCAGATTTCTGATTATGCCGCCAGCAAGCGTGCCGGCGAATCCGCACTTGCTGGGGTGGCCGGTGCAATGTCCTGGACCGTCTTGCGTCCGCCTGCCGTCTATGGCCCGGGAGACAAGGCAACATTGCCGCTGATTGCACAATTAGCTCGCCGTCGTGCGATATTGCCCGGCGCGGCCGACAATCGCACCTCGCTGATCCATGTCGACGATCTTGCGGCGGCGATCACCATGCTTGCATCTACAGCCACCCCGAATGGCACCGTGCATGAGCTCGACGATGGAAAGGCCGGTGGATATTCCTGGCAGGAGCTGGTTGACACGGCAGCGCATTGCGGCAACCGGCAGATAAAACTCATTCATCTGCCCAAATCGATGATGCTGGCAGCTGGGCATGCGGGAAGCCTTGTCGCAAAGATTATCGGTAAACCCATAATGCTGAATGCTGGCAAGGTACGCGAGCTTTACCATCCTGACTGGGTCGCGCGACACGATCTGCTTTCCCAGGCCACCGACTGGCGGCCGGCGATCACATTTGAAGACGGGTTTACTGCTACGCTTAACTGGTATCGGCGACATCATTGGTTGCCTGACCCCAGTGCCAAAGCTAGAACGCAGAACAAAAGCGATCACAGAGAGACGACCGTATGACCTCTTCCAGCAATGAGATATTTGCCAAACTGAGTGAGCTGTTAATGCCGTTCAACAGTAACGGTATCGAACTCAAACCGGATACTGAGATTTCCGTTGACCTCGATATTGACTCGGTTTCAGTAATGGATTTCGTCATGGAAGTGGAAGACCATTACAACATCGACATCCCGCTCAATGTCCTGGCGGATACCCATACGATGTCCGACCTAGTCAAGGTTGTCGAAGGGCGCATAGCACAAGGGTAAGACACGATGATCGATCTGTTTGACAAGCACCAGTCTTCTGTTGAGCGCCACGCCCGCATGCTGCAGGCAGGTGCCGATGCCGTCGGATTGACAAGCGCCAAACTCTTGTCGCCGACCCGCGCTATCATCAATGGTCGCGAGACGGTGCTTGCCGGCACCAACAATTACATGGGCATTACATTTGATCCAGACTGCATTGCTGCCGGTAAACAGGCACTCGATGCCTTTGGAACGGGCACGACCGGATCGCGCATCGCCAATGGCACTTATGGTCTGCATCGGGAGCTGGAGTCCGAACTGGCCGATTTTCTTGGCCGCCAGCACTGCATCGTCTTCACCACCGGTTACCAGGCCAATCTCGGCATGATGGCCGGTTTGGCTGGGCCGAAGGATACGATATTCCTTGATGCCGACTCGCATTCTTCGATCTATGACGGCTGCACCTTGTCCGGTGCCAGCCTGGTGCGTTTCCGTCACAATGATGCCGCTGACCTAGACAAGCGCCTGGCTCGGCACGATCCACAAGCCGGCGGCCGGCTTGTTGTGCTCGAAGGCATATACTCCATGATCGGCGACCGTGCCCCGCTGGCCGAATTCATCGAGGTTAAGCACAAACACGGTTTTCAGCTATTGGTCGACGAAGCTCATTCATTCGGCGTGCTCGGCCCCAATGGCCGCGGTCTTGCTGATGAAGCCGGTCTTGAGGCTGACGTCGATTTCGTCGTCGGCACATTTTCGAAAAGCGTTGGCGCCATTGGCGGCTTCGGCGCTGGCGATCATCCCATGTTCAATGCGATCCGCTATAATTCGCGGCCCTACATGTTCACCGCGTCGCCGTCGCCGTCGTCTGTGGCCACCTCTCTGGCGGCTGTGCGTAAACTCAAGGCAGAACCCCAGCGCCGGCACCGACTTGCTGCGAATTCCAGACGATTGTTCGACGGTTTTCACAGCCTAGGTCTTGAGACGTGTTGCGACACGGTGAGCCCGGTTATCGCGGTGAAGTGCCCGGATGAACCATCGACGATCGGTATGTGGAATGCGCTTCTGGAAGCTGGTGTTTATGTCAATATTGCCCTGCCACCCGGAACACCCAACCGGCAATGTCTGCTGCGCTGTTCGGTATCGGCGGCACATACACAGGCAGATATCGACCGCATCATTGAACTTTTTGGCGACGTGGTCGCATCCGGTGCTAAGATGCTGGATGCCGGGCAAGAAAAAATGGCGCAAAGGGCATAGCCTTCGCGCCATTTTGAAGTCAGGCTGTTCGCCGGATTAGTAGTGCCAGCGCATGCAGCGACGGTACTTGCGCAGGAACCTGTAACGGCCAGTCCGGTGATACCGGCGCAGCCAGCGGCGGCAAGGGTTGTAGTGGCCGTAGCCCCAGCCGTGGCCGTAACCCCAACCATGGCCGTAACCACCATGGCCGAAATAAACCTTAACGCCGGCAGAAGCGCTAGACGCGGTGGCTCCCATAGCAGCAGCAGAAATCACAGCGGCAGTTGCGATCGTCAAAACAGACTTGCGGATCATCGTACAGTCTCCTCAAAATTTGCGTTGATCAGCTTTTGATCAACTTCGATGAGACAACCATAGTCACAAGCCATTCACCACGATGTGCAATCCATCACATGCCGAACAGAATTGGCGGAGCTGTTCTGCAGTCGACGTGTTGTATGGCCAAGGCCTTCATTGTCTGCAATTTCGATTTCCCCTATGCTGAACGTGAAGGCACAAGGCTGCAGATGGCGCACCTCATCATAATACCCGCTCGCAAATCGACGGTTGGAT
>JAEKFU010000676.1 GCA_016522385.1 Pseudomonadota bacterium | reverse complement strand
GCCCGAGTCCTGGCAATTCGCAACGGCATCCGGGCCCGTTCCACGCCGGAAAGATTGTCGGCCGCCAAAGCGCACAGCGATCTGCCTGGCGAGCTGTTTGACAACCTTATCGAGGCACACAAGGTGTTGCTCGGCACCATACTGAAGCAACAGCTTGTCGACATTGAAGCCGGGATACCGTTGTCCAACAAAGTTGCGCCCAATGAGTTGGACTCCGTAACCCGGCAGCGGCTTAAATGGGCTTTGCACCAAGTACCCAGTGTATCCAACCTTCTCGGCGACCCAGTGTCCGTCATTTAGAGCGGATCATGTTGATTTGGAATCAATTCTGCTTGCCCCCCCCCGGGGCAAGCCCTTCGGGACGGGCGATTTTCCGGCAAATCCGGCGCATCGCTCCTTGCCCGTATCCAGATACGGCCTGCGGAACAATACTTGACCTTGCCGGAAAATCGCTCCGTCAGAATGGTTCCAAATCAACATGAAGCGCTCTAGTTCAGGGCGCAATCGGCATGCTTACTGGCATCGCCAAGTGAATAACCGAGATATCTTTCGAACTAATACAAATTCGCTTAGTTTTGCTGCGCTCGTTTACATGAATTACTGCACCTCGGGTGCGGTTTGGCGAGCTCATTTGAATCAACTAAAGGAGACGAGATTCCATGTTACAGGAGTTCAAAGAGTTTGCCATGAAGGGCAACGCGCTGGATCTGGCGATCGGTGTAATTATCGGTGCCGCATTCGGGGCTATCGTCAAGTCTATCGTGGACGACATGCTAATGCCGATCATCGGCGCCATTTTCGGTGGTCTCGATTTCAACAACTATTTCATTGGCCTCAGCTCGGCTGTCACTCAGGGCACTCTCGAGGCCGCCAAGGAGCAGGGTGCGGTTCTGGCCTATGGCAGTTTTGTCACCGCTGCGGTCAATTTCCTGATCATCGCCTTCATCCTTTTCATAATCGTAAAAGGGATCAACGCTATGAAGCGCCAGGAAGAAGAAGCGCCGGCTGAGCCGCCAGCACCGCCGAAGAACGAAGTGCTACTGGCAGAGATCCGCGACCTGCTCGCCGCGAAAAAGTAACTTAGCGCGAATGACATCAAGAGCCGGGGCACGTTGCCCCGGTTTTCTATTCGCGGGGTTGACCCAGTGCTGTGCCTCGCGCACGGCGACGCTGAATATTTCAAAGCAATACCAAAGCGCATGCTGCCGACACCCCAGGACCTATTGGACTCCATAAAGCCTTCTCAACGCGATGAGCCGGACAGCGGCATTCTCGTCGCGGTAAACCATGGCTTTGGTCGGCCCGACATCATTCCGTTATGGACCGGCGAAGGTCACTTGCCAACGCCGCAATTCATCTGCGATGCGGCAATCAGCTCGTTACGCAATGGCGAGACGTTTTATACCTGGCAACGCGGCATCCCAGAATTGCGCGAGGCGCTGGCGCAATATCATGCGCGCCAGTGCGGTGGCGCGTTTAAGCAGGACAATTTTTTCGTCACCAGCAGCGGCATGCAGGCCATGCAGACGATTTTCCAGCTGCTCGCTAGAGAGGGTGACGAGATTATCGTACCGACCCCGGCTTGGCCGAATTATCCGGGCCCGATGCGCATGATGGGTATCGTGCCGGTCTATGTGCCGATCCGTTTTGAGAACCGCATATGGCAGATCGACCTCGAACAGCTCTTTGACAGTGTCACTGGTAAGACCAAGGCTATTTGCCTGAACAGCCCGTCCAACCCGTTGGGTTGGGTCGCCAGCTGCGACCAACTCCTCGCAGTGCGCGATTTCGCCCGCAGGCACGGGCTGTGGATCATTGCAGACGAAGTCTATTCACGATTCTACTATCCCGAATCAGGCGGGCTCGGCAGATCCCCGTCATTTTTGGATATCTGTGAACACGAAGAGCGTGTCGTCTACGCCAACACATTCTCCAAGAACTGGGCCATGACCGGCTGGCGTGTCGGCTGGGTGCAGGCGCCCAAGGCGTTGGGCGCAGCGATTGAGCGCATCATTCAGTACAACACCTCGGGCACACCGGTGTTCCTGCAGCGTGGCTGCGTTGCAGCGCTTGAGGAGGGTGAAGACTTCGTCATCAAACAGGTCACCCGTGCCCGGCACAACAGGGACATGGTGTGCAAGACCCTGCGGCAGTTCCCGCAGGTTCAGTTTGAAGTGCCCGGCGGCGCGTTCTATCAGTTCTTTTCGCTTGATGGCATGAGGGACTCAACGAAGACCGTATTGCGCATCATAGACGAGGCCAAGATCGGTCTGGCGCCGGGCGGCACATTTGGTGCGGGCGGTGAAGGCTTCATGCGAATGTGTTATTTGCGTGATCCGGACGTTCTGGCGACAGCCCTCGAACGACTTGGCAACTGGCTGGGCAGCGCACGCCCGGATTGATCAGTCGCATTGACCAGGCCGGATCGATCTCCTATCTGAGTGCAAAGGGTAATTGTCCATGGCCGTGCGCGAAATTATCAAATTGCCGGATCCGGTGCTGAAATCCGTTTCGACACCCGTTGAACAGGTGACGGAGGACGTGCGCGCATTGTTGGATGACATGCTGGAAACCATGTATGACGCACCGGGCATCGGCCTTGCAGCGGTACAAATCGGCATAGCGAAACGTTTGGTCGTGATCGACATTGCCAACGAAGAGGAGCCGCCGGACCCTATTTTTTTGATAAACCCGGAGATCGTGTGGTGGTCGGAGGAAACGGCAGAGTACGAGGAAGGCTGCCTGTCAATCCCTGAGGTTTTTGGTGATGTGACCCGACCTGCCGAAGTCAGGGTCCGTTATCAGGACCGCGAGGGCCAGCCTTGCGAACGGCAGTGCGAGGGGCTGCTGGCGACCTGCATTCAGCATGAGATCGATCACTTGAACGGTGTACTGTTCATCGATCTTCTGTCGCGG
The DNA here is from genome assembly GCA_016522385.1 of Pseudomonadota bacterium. Lineage (GTDB taxonomy): Bacteria > Pseudomonadota > Alphaproteobacteria > Rhizobiales > Aestuariivirgaceae > JABDJG01. The sequence goes on along the minus strand of JAEKFU010000676.1, from coordinate 4,505 downwards.
CTGAAGCGCGACCGAGTAGTCAAGAAATTCACCAAGGCTGCCAAACAGGCCAAGGAACCGGCGTGAAAGTAACGTTTATGGGCACGCCGGATTTTGCTGTGCCGACGCTGCAATCCATCATCGCTGAAGGTCATGAGGTGCTGGCGGTCTATTCGCAACCTCCACGCGCTGCAGGTCGCGGTCACAAGGTCCGAAAGACGCCCGTTCATCTCGCCGCCGACAAACACGGCATTCCGGTCAGGACACCGGCGACCCTGAAGTCGAAAAGCGAACAGACGGCGTTTGCGGATCTCGCAGCAGATTGTGCGATAGTCGTCGCATATGGTTTGATCCTGCCGCAAGAAGTTCTTCAAGCGGTGCGGCTCGGCTGTTTCAATTTGCACGCCTCTCTATTGCCGCGTTGGCGCGGTGCAGCGCCAATCCAGCGTGCCATTATGGCAGGTGATGCGGAAAGCGGCGTCTCCGTAATGCGCATGGAACCGGGGCTGGATACGGGCCCAATATGCCTGTCAGAACGTGTCCCGATTACCGCTGGCATGACAGCCGGCGAACTTCATGAACGTCTCGCCGCCTTGGGTGCGCCGCTGGTTTGTGAGGCCCTCGACATGCTCAGTTCCAACACGCTTAAGTGCAACCCGCAATCGTCCGATGGCGTTACCTACGCCGGCAAGATTGAAAAATGGGAAGCACAGATTGATTTCAATCAGCCGGCTAGGGACGTGCTCGATAAGATCCACGGACTCTCACCGTTTCCCGGGGCCTGGTTCGAAACAGACAGCGATGGCGAGCCGCTGCGGGTCAAATTGCTCAAGGCTGAGTTGATCGAAGCTGGCGGGCTTCCCGGTGAAGTGCTTGATGACCAGTTGACGATCGCCTGCGGGTCAGGCGCCATTCGCCCACGAAAGCTGCAACGAGCCGGCAAGGGCACCATGCCGCTCGATGAATTCATGCGTGGCTTCGAAATTCGCGCCGGAGCCCGTCTGCGCGGAGTGTAAACACAGTGCCTCGCTACCGGATAAGTGTAGAATATGACGGAACCCAATTCGTCGGCTGGCAAGTGCAGGACAATGGGCCCAGTATTCAGGGTGCGTTGCAGGAAGCGCTGTTCGCGCTGACTGGCGAAAGCGTCTCGGTGAACGGCGCCGGCCGCACGGATGCCGGTGTCCATGCGTTGGCGCAAGTCGCCCATTTCGATCTGTCGCGCGAATGGGCAAGTGACCGCCTGCGCGATGGATTGAACGCCCATTTACGTGAACACGCGATTGCGGTGTTGATGGCTGACGCGGTAAGCGAGGATTTCCACGCTCGGTTCTCCGCGATACGGCGCACCTACCTTTATCGCATCGTCAACCGGCGGCCAAAGCTGGCGCTCGAAGACCGCCGGGCCTGGCGTGTGCCGGTGTCGCTCGACAGCGATACCATGCATGTCGCGGCCCAGAATCTGGTCGGCCAACATGACTTCACGACCTTCCGGGCCAGCGAATGCCAAGCGGAAACACCGGTCAAGACGCTCGACTTCATCAGTGTGTCGCGGCAGGCTGATGTTATCGAAGTGATCACCTATGCGCGCTCCTTCCTGCACAATCAGGTGCGCTCTATCGTGGGCTCCTTGAAGCTGGTTGGTGAGGGCAAGTGGCGCGCTGACGATCTCGCAATCGCCCTCCAAGCCCGTGACCGCACAGCCTGCGGTCCGGTCGCGCCGGCCCATGGCCTCTATCTCGCCCGGGTCGACTACGAGGCGGGTTCAGCTGAGTAACCGGGTAATGCCGACACCGAGAACAATGTCGGCGAGTACCAGGATCCATGCCATGCTCATGGTCGTCTGCAAAGCGGTAAAGGCGATGTACCAATGATAGTAAAGTGCAGCAAATAGGAATATGATGAAAACCAGGTTGCCCAGACTCGTTACCGCGCCTCCCTGGGCAAGCAGCGTGGCCGGCACCATCTGCGCGCACATTACCAGAATGGACGACCAGTTATAGGCAATGATGTAACGCGAATAGTTATGTGCAAGCCCGGCGATGCGGGCCACGAAGACCATGGCCAATGGCCAGGCGATCCACTGAACGATCAGTATCATAACCACCAGTCCTAAAGAGGTTTCGAGTTGCTCGGAGGGTTTGGCCAGTTCGCCAAGTTCGTCAGGGATCTGGATTGTCGCGGCATATAGATAAAGCGGGGCAATCGGCACGATCGCGGAAAACGACCGCCAGAAGCCGCGTTCCGTGAGGTCGAATTCGTCATAGCCGTTCGTGTCGCGCAGCAACAGGCGCCACGAGCCGATCATTGCGCGCTGGGCCTCATGTAGCCAGCTCATCCGCGCAACTCGGCAAAATAGCGGTCAAGCATTGTTCGGTAGATGCGCGTCAGCGCTTTGAGCTCCTCCACGGCAATGCGTTCGTCGACCTGGTGAATGGTCTGGTTGACGGGCCCAAACTCCACAACCGGACAGTAGTTCTTGATGAACCGGGCATCGGAGGTCCCGCCGCCGGTGGAAAGCTCTGGTGTCAAGCCCGTCTCGGCGTTAACAGCTGCACCGACGACATCGACCAGCAAACCGGGACCGGTGTAGAAACACTCCGCACTTTCAACAGTCTTGACATCGAAGCGGCCACCCAGTTCCTGTGCGACTTCGTCACATTGTGTATGTACCCACCGGCTCAGACTGCCGGGTGTATGCTCTGAATTGTAGCGCACGTTGAACCGAGCGACGGCCTTTGTTGGAATGACATTGTGGGCCGGATTTCCGACATCGAAACTGCTAACCGACAGAGTCGACGGTTCAAAATGCTCAGTACCTTCATCAAGAATGGCACGAGCCATCTTGTCGATCAGACAGGCTAGCTTGGGGATAGGATTGTCAGCCTTGTGCGGATAGGCCGAATGGCCCTGGACACCGGTGACCGTTACCTCAAAATGAATCGATCCACGCCGGCCGATCTTGACGGTATCACCAAGTTCTTCCAGACTGGTGGGCTCGCCAACCACCGCATGGTCGGGCACCTGATCTTTGGCCTTCATCCACTCGAGCACCTTGGCGGTTCCGTTGATTGCCGGTCCCTCCTCGTCTCCAGTGATTAGCATCGATATCGAGCCGGGCAGATCGGCTCTACGGTCGGTCGCAAAATCAATCGCTGCGGCCGCAAAGGCAGCGACGGACCCTTTCATGTCGCAGGCCCCCCGTCCGTAGATTACGCCGTCAACGATTTCGCCGGCAAAGGGCGGAATGGTCCACGAAGCTTCATCGCCGGGCGGTATGACGTCGGTGTGCCCGGCAAAGCAGAAATGCGGTCCGCCATCACCGATCCGGGCAAACAGATTATCGACGTCCGCTGTGCCTTCCTGGCTGAACGGCAGGCGAGTGCATCGAAAGCCATGCGGTATGAGCAATTTCTGCAGATGGTCAAGCGCACCAGCTTCGGCGGGGGTCACCGACGGGCAGCGAATGAGCGCCTGGGCAAGGCAAACGGGATCTTCGGAAATATGTGGATCAGCCATGCAGCCGACAGATAATGCCGCGTTCGGTCGATCGTCAACACGGCTTATGCTGAATCTGCATCACTTCCCTCCCAGTGGATCGGGGCCGAACCGATTGTCGCCGATGGTGCCGCGCAGCAGCCCGCATTCGATCAAAAGCCATATGCCGCCAACGATCGGGACAACTGCAATCAATGTCCACCACCCAGATTTGTTACGGTCGTGCCATCGCTTGGCGTAGATGCACAAGGTTGGCCACAGGAACACCAGCACGAGGACGAGCATGGTCAGTCCCGCGCCCACCGATGGCGGCCGACTGGGATCCGTCTCGCTCATCATGCTGGTGCCGAAAATCAGCCCTATGGCAAATATCAAGATCCATTGGGCAACAAGCAGGATTACGATGCCGGCCCAAAATTTGGCGCGGTTGATCCTGCCGTCGATGCTCAAGAACAATTGACCAAAATCCATAATGTCCACCATAGCTCCCAGTCGACGCCACACCATACTGGCCGATTCTTGACCCTGTGGAAATGCGCGGACTGGATAACTTCTACAGTGGCCGTTCTTCGACAAAAAAGCCGTACATCACGGTCAAAACGCTGATTCCGAATATCAAGCCCAACCATTGCACGGCTGCGCCGGCAGCTGAACCCAGCAGTGTCCCAAACACTCCAGCCAACAGAGCGGTTCCCGAGACAAAGGTGAACAACAGGTTTAGCGCTAGAGCTACGATCGTATAGACGGTAACCAGGCCCATGATCTGCCAGTAGTTGCCGCTCGTTGCAGCCCACGCGTCACCGAATGAAAAGTCCGTTCTTTCGAGCGCGATCGCGGGCAGTTTGAGCATCAGCCGATAGATGAACGGCGAAACAACAAGGATCCCAGGCAGCAAGAATATGATGGCCGTCTCCCAGATTGCCATCAAAACTGCGAACGGCACCGAGAACGCCAGTACAAAGCCAACAAACAACAGTGTCATGTTACCGGCGTATCGCCGCACTGTGCGATCAGCACCCAGTTGATAC
>JAEKFU010000509.1 GCA_016522385.1 Pseudomonadota bacterium | reverse complement strand
TTGTCGTGTTTGCCGAGATTTTTCTTGCACAAAAGGTTTTCCCCGATCTGGTCGCGTGGGCAGTGGCAGGTATCACAATCAACGCAACCTTGTTGCTGGTCATAATCGCACTTGACAGTCGAACGTCGGACCGCTCGCTATCTGAAAGTCGGCGGCACAGCAATCGCTGGCTTCGCGTCAAGCGCGGAGGATCAATCTGGGCCAGCGACAAAACCACTGACCACTCCGTGCGTCGCTCACTCGTTCTTGGCGGACTTGGGCCGATTGCCTGGCGTCAGGCGATTAACGCGAAACGCAATTCCGACAGGGTGATTCTCGTGTTTCTTGCAATCGCAATCAGCACAGGACCGCTCGTCACGAGTGCCGGCATGCAACTTACAAGCAGCGGAACCCTGGGAATTCTCTACTTTCTTATTGCATTTGTGATACCGCGCACGTTGGTATGCGATTTTCGCGGTGAGCTCGCCAGGATCGAGCACTACAAGGCCTTGCCAATCGCTCCATGGCGAATTTGTGCCGGACAGCTCATGGTGCCTGTTCTACTGTCCAGTGCAATTCAACTGGTCATGATTGCCAGCACACTGCCTTTCCTTGACTTCACTTCGGCAGTTATATTGATGGCATTGACAGCCTATATCTTGCCATTCAACCTGCTCCTGTACGGCTTGGAAAATTTGGTATTCCTCTTTTTTCCCACGAAACTGGTACCCGTTGGCAGAGTCGACTTTGATTTTCTCGGCCGGACGCTGGTGGACTTCATGCTGAAGACGATCATCATCTTCACAGCGATTGGCGTAGCGCGTGTCGCCGGATTAATGGCACAGCAAGCGACCGGAGAATTGTGGTTTTCATTTGGGCTAACCAGTTGGCTAGCGCTCACCGTCATCGGATTATCAACTGTTCCCCTGGCGGGCTACGCATTCCGACGATTCAAGGTGAGTGAGACCATCGCATAAGGCTGAGGAGGCGGGGAAGTAGAATACCAGCGGTAGCAGTTGTTGATCCATTTGTTGGAGCCAAATCCGTTCAGCCCGGCCAGCGTTTTGCGCAGCCCGATTTCGTTCGTTGGACTAGGATCTGTTCACCAGCGCAAATGACCTCTGGCCAATATGCGCAAAGCAACTGGACCTTTTCTGTTCGTACTTCGTTTGAATTGTCGTCGTTGCCTAAACTGTCAACGCCATGCCGTCCCGGCCGGGATCGGCGCCGCCATCCCAACCGGATGACGTGTGGCGTAACGCGTGAACACCGGCGAAGTGGTAGCTGAGTGGAGAGCGCCGGACCGGATAACCCATGCCCTTGAGTGCCTGCTCCGTTCGCCGCAGGATACGATTGGAAATGTCGATGATGTCGCTGGTCGTGCAAAAACGCGGAGCCGACACCGCATGATGCGCATCCATCCTGAAATCAATCACATTGAGTATGCACTGCAGGACGCCCATGGTGATAAATGTACCTCCGGGAGCACCGACTACCAGGAAAGGCTCATCGCCATTGAAGACGATGATCGGGGCCATGGCGGTGAACCGAGATTTGCCCGGCGCGATCGAGCCAGTTTTGCCGGGCCGGGGATCGAATACGGCCATGCAGCCGTTGTACATGAAACCAAGACCGGGTGTCACAACACCCGACGGCATGCCGAGCGAATGGGTCATCGACACGCAGGTGCCGTGCTCGTCTGCGGCCGATATATGCGTGGTATTGCGCGACTCCCTGCCACCGGGATTGATCCGCGGTACATTGGTTTTCCAGCCGGACTTGATGCGCGCTGACAATTCTGCGGCATAGGTCTTCGAGGTCAACAGGTCGACTGGCACGTCGACAAACCTTGGGTCACCGACGCGGGTGTCCTTGTCGACGGTGGCGATTTTCATGGCTTCGGACACGGTGGCAATATAGTCCGGCGAATTGTGACCGAGACCAGCAAGGTCGAAATTTTCAAGTATGTTGAGCATCTCGAGGACCATGATGCCGCCGCCGGGCGGATTGTTGGCAGCGATCCTGTAGCCGCGATAGGTGCCCCACAACGGATCGGTTTCACTCACGGCGACATTCTCAAGATCGTTGCGGGTCAAAAGGCCGTCATTGGCGGCCATGTCGGCGATGATGGTGTCGGCAATGTCGCCGGCATAGAATTCATCAACGCCGTGTTTGGCAATCCGGCGCAGGGTCTCTCCCATATCCGGGTTTTTCAGGATTTCACCGGGTTTGCGTAGCGAACCGTCCGGGTTGAGATAGATCCGGCGTGCTTCGGGTAACTTGGCGATCCGGTCCTTGTGCGGCGCACGGCCTTCGCCTTCCACCAGGTTCCAGAAATAGCTTACATGGGGGCGCACCATGAAACCGTCTTCGGCATAGCCGATGGCCGGTTCGATCAGATCAGCGAGTGCCATCGTGCCGAAGCGTCCCAGGGCCGCATTATAGGCCCGCAAGCTCATTGGCGTAGTGATCGCGCCATAACCGATGTCGTTGACATGGCCGTCCAGAATGAAGCCGAAGCCGTCCCCTGCCTCGCGGATGATCTGGTCATGCCACATGTCTGGCGTCGCCTTTGACGGTGCCCGGCCGTGAAAGTCGAGGCAGACGTGGATGTCACGCTCCGGCATATAGACCTGCATCGAACCGAAACCAGCAATGCCGCACATTTGTGGGTCGACGACGGTCTGGACGAGAGCAGTGGCGATAACGGCATCGACGGCATTGCCACCCCGCTCAAGAGCATCAATTCCCGCTTCGACCGCTTCCGGCTGTGGCGCCGAAACAATTCCGTGGGTCATAGTCGATTTCCGGTCTCCGGCGTTGCACCTTCGCCGAGATCCCAATAGAGGCCAGTCATCACCGGTAGTGCGGTTCGGGTCAGCGACATCAGGATGTGCTCGTCTGGGGCATGCTGCGAGCAGGCGGCATAGGAATGCGGGATCCAGATCGCCGGCAGGCCGAGCAAGTCGGTGAACAGATCATTGCAGATCGACCCGCCCATGCTGGGAATGATCGCCGGTGGTTCACCGATAGTTTTCTGCATCGACTGGCGGACAAAACCGACCCATGGGTGGTCAGGATCGGTCCGCGATGCCGCAAAGCCGGCGGCGTTTTCGGGCGGTGGAGGGCCGATTTCGACCATATCAAAGCCGTTGTCGTCAAGATGGCTGCGCAAGGCCGGTAGAATTCGCGCCGCATCGGTGCCGGCAAAATACCTCAATTGGCAATTGGCTCTGGCCCATGGCGCAATCGCGTTTACCGGGCTGTCGGGATTTCCGGATTTCATGGCAAGCACCGCAAAGCTGTTCCAACTGTACACCTTCTCGGCAGGCGTCAAACCGGGTTCGCCCCAATCGGGATCGATCTGCGGTGCACTGGGACCAGCATCAATCTCGATGCCCCTCAGGCTGTCTTTGACCGATGCCGGTGTCGGCGGCGGCAGCCACTCCTTGATCATGATCTGGCCGGTCGGTCCAACTATGCTAGCGATGGCATGCGCCAGGATAGTTGCAGGATCGGCGATCAAACCGCCCCAATTGCCGGAATGATGGCCACCGTCGCGCAGGTTGACGATCAGGTCGAAGTTCTCAGCCCCCCTGGCGCCCAGGGTCAAGGTTGGTCTTGCAGGCTGGACACGCGGACCATCGGACCCGATGAACACATCGGCGTCGAAGTCGCTGCGGTTGTCTTCCAGCACTTCACGCAAGCCGAGAGAACCGTTTTCCTCACCCATCTCGATAAGGAACTTGGCATTGAATGCGAGATCACCGCGTTCTTCGAGAACGCACCTGACGGCGGCCATATTGATGGTGTGCTGGCCCTTGTTGTCGGCGGTTCCGCGGCCATACAGGCGGTCGCCGTCACGGGCCGTACGCCAGGCACCTTCACCCTTGGTCCATTGGTCCTCAATGCCGATGATGACATCGCCGTGGCCATAGCCAAGAACAGTCGGCCAACCGGCGTCACCGGTTCGTTCTGCAAGCAGGAATGGCCCGCCGCCCGGCAGTGGATTGTCGTATTTTTGGCATCGAAATCCCATGGCGTCGAATGCCGGAATAATGTCCTCATCGAGATAGCGGTGAAGTTCCTGCAGGCTGTCCGGTTTCTGGCTCTCGGTCCGGTAGGCCACCCGGCGGGCAAGTTCGGCTTCAAAGGTGCCGTTGTCAAAATAATCAAACGCTCTGGCGATTGCGCCGTCGCGGCTGGCCGATCCGGTCATGAAGCAATCCTCCCTTCGGATTCATCATAGAGGTGGCATTCTACATGGTCGTCACCCTGTTTGACCGGCGACGGCGCAATCTGTGAGCACTGCGCCATCGCCCGGGCGCACCGCGGATGGAAAGTGCAACCGGGCGGCATGTTGAGCGGGTTAGGGTAAGCCGCGCCCAGATGCGTGTCGGGCACCCCAAGACCAGGTTCGGGCGTTAGCACGGAGTCGAGCAGAGCTGTGGTGTAGGGATGTTTTGGAGCACTGAACAAGGATCGTGCAGCTGCCTGTTCGACGATCCGCCCGAGATACATGACCGCGACCCGCGTTGCCATGTGTTCCACGACCGCCAGGTTGTGACTGATAATCAAATAGGTCAGGCCAAGCTCGCTGCGCAGGTCCTGCAGCAGATTGAGGATCTGTGACTGCACCGAGACATCGAGCGCCGATGTCGGCTCGTCGCAGATCACGATGCGCGGACGGTTGATCAAGGCGCGGGCAATGGCAACGCGCTGACGCTGTCCACCGGACAACTGGCTAGGATAGTTGTTGAAGACGCGCCTCGGCAGCCCGACGAGCTCCATCATCTGTTCGGCCCGCTTGCGCCAGGTGTCGGGTTCCCGGTCGCCCTGGACCTTGAGGGGAAGCGTAATGATGTTACCGACAGACTTGCGCGGGTTAAGCGACGAATAGGGATCCTGGAAGATCGGCTGGACGGTCTTGGCGATGGTCAATCGGTCCATGGATTGTACGTTTTTGCCATCGATCTCAAGTGAACCAGATGACGGCATCAACAAGCCGAGCAGCATTTTGGCGAGCGTCGTCTTACCGCAACCGGACTCACCTACCAGGGCCATTACTTCGCCGGGCTCGACGGTCAGGTTGACGCCGTTGACGGCATGAAGCGGCCGCTTGCCGCGCATAAATCCGGCCGAGATCATGAATGTGCGCCTGACATCACGCGCCTCAAGAGCCGGGGCACTCATGCGGCCCCCTCGCGCTGCCAGGCATGGGTCTGGTCCATCTCCAGCACACAACGGTAGTGGTGGCCATCGTCGGATCCGGCCCGCATGGCAATCTGGGCACGCGAACAGTCCTGCATGGCCAGCGGACAACGGCCGGCAAAATGACAGCCCGGCATCGCTCCGACCAGCGAGGGGACGATACCTGGAATTGCTCCCAGGCGGTCGCCGGGCTTGGTTTTGCCGGGGATCGGGATGCAAGCAAGAAGGCCCCGGGTATAGGGATGGGCCGGCGCGTTGTAGATCTGGTCGGCTGATCCGCTCTCGACGATCTCGCCGGCATACATGACGGCGACCCGGTCGGCAATCCTGGCAACGACACCAAGATCATGAGTGATCAAGATCAGCCCTGTGTCGAACTCATCCTGTAGCTCGGCTAGAAGATGGAGAATCTGGGCCTGGATTGTCACATCAAGAGCAGTGGTCGGTTCATCGGCAATAATCAGGTCGGGACCGCACATCAGCGCCATGGCGATCATCACCCGCTGGCGGAGGCCACCCGACAACTGATGCGGATATTGGCCCAGCCGGCTTGCCGCCGCGGTGATCCCAACTTTCTCCAGCAGGTAGATGGCCCGGTCGCGGGCTTCGGCCTCAGTCACTCTCTTGTGGCGGCGCAGGGCTTCGGCAAGCTGATTGCCGATAGTGTAGGCCGGATTGAGCGAGGTCATTGGTTCCTGAAAGATCATGCTCATGCGGTTGCCACGAATATCGGCCATAGCGCGTTCGCCGGATTGGCTTATTTCCTGGTCGCCCAGCTTGATGCTGTCAGCGGTGCGAAATGCCGACTTCGGCAAGAGGTCCATTATCGCCAGTGACGTCAGCGATTTGCCGCAACCAGACTCGCCGACAATGCACAATGTCTCGCCGCGTTCGACATGGATCGAAACCTGCTGCACAGCATGCAACATTCCCGACGCGACAGGTATGTCGACGGTCAGATTATCAACCTGAAGAATCCGGTTGCTCATGGCCAGGGCTCTCAGTTTCGGTTGTCCGGCGCCGTGACGTCTCGGATGCCGTCGCCGAGCAGGTTGATGGCAAGCACGAGCGCGAACAGCGCGGCGCCGGGTACGGCGATCAGCCAGGCATCAAAAAACATCATGCCCTTGGCCTCGGCAATCATCAAACCCCAGCTCGGCTCCGGCGGCTGGACGCCCAGGCCGAGAAACGACAGGGCCGCTTCAAGCAGGATGGCATGGGCCATCTCGATAGTGGCGATGACGATCAGCGAATTGGCGATATTGGGCATGATTTCGGTGATCAGGATGCGCGGTGTCGAACAGCCGACGGCTTGCGCCGAGGTGACGAAATCGAGATTGCGCACCTGCTGGGTAGCACTGCGCATGACAACGGCGAAGCGGTCCCAGATTAACAGGCCGAGGACCCAGATCACCATGGTCAGGGACGATCCGGCCAGGCTGACGACGGCCAGCGCAACCAGTACGACCGGCATTGACAGACGCGTTGTGATCACGAAGTTCACTACCATGTCGATCCGACCGCCAAAATAACCGGCTAGGACGCCGAGGGTTGTGCCGATGACACCTGAAATCAGCATTGCCGCAAAACCGATCAATAGCGAAATACGCGCGCCGTAAAACAGGCGAGTCATGTAGTCACGGCCCAACAGGTCGGTGCCAAGTGGATGCTGCCACGTCGCCTTGGCGCTGTCATGCCAGACCGGCGGGATCAGCTTGCGGCCAAGCACCTGGTCATATGGGTCGCCCGGCGAAATAACCGGTGCAAAGATTGCCATCAGGAAAATCGCCGTCAGCACCACCGCGCCGATCATGAATCCGGCATGGCCGAAAATGCGCTGACGCAGCAGAGTTCCGGGTGACGGTTCGAGCGCGGTCTGCATCTCGATGACGGAACGGTCAATATTGACGGCATCGGTCATGTCACGAAACCCTGATGCGCGGATCGAGGAAAGCGTTCAGCATGTCAGCGAAAAACGTAAGCAAGATGTAAAAGATCGCCAGTACCAACACTATCGCCTGCATCATCGGCAGGTCGGCACGTTGGATCGATTCCCAGGCAAGGAATCCGAGACCATTGATGGCGAAAATAGTTTCGATGACGATGGAGCCGCCGAGCATGAAACCGAACTGGACGGCGGCAAGCGAGACCACTGGGATGATCGCATTGCGCAACGCGTGCTTAAACAGCACGGTTAGCGGCCTTAGACCCTTGGCGCGGGCGGTGCGGATGTAGTCGGATGACAGGACTTCCAACATGCCGGCACGGGTCAGGCGCATGACCGCGGGCGTGACGTAGTACCCAAGCGCGATCGACGGCATGATGAAATTCATCCAGCTGTCGGTGCCGGTGATGGGCAGAAGCCGCCAGGTGATCGAGAACCACAGGATGAGGGTGAGTGCGAACCAGAAACTAGGCATCGCCTGGCCGATGACGGCAATGGTGAGCGCGATGCGGTCGATCAGGCTATTGGGTCGGATCGCCGCTATGACACCGAGTGGTATCGACAGCACAAGTGCAAAACCGAGCGCGCAAGCGCCAAGCAGCATTGTGGTCGGCAGCCGCTCAAAGATCACGCTGGCGACATCAGACTTCAGGTAGTTGGAATGACCGAGATTACCGCTTAGCGCATTTAACAGCCAGTCAGCATACTGCAGGACGATCGGGCGATCAAAGCCGTAGACGCGCCGGACATTCTCGATATCCGCCTGGCTGGCGCCCTCACCTGCCAGTGCAATTGGCCGGACAGATAGATCATCGAAAATGACAGTATTGAAACGGTCAGCGCCACGAGAATGGCGACGCCGAACCGTTTCAATGCGTAAATCAGCATCGGTTATCCGTTGCCTCTGATGGAGCGGCCGGGCAGTTGGTCCTGCGCCCAGCCGGTCAGATGTCAGTCAATTCCAAGTTGCCGTGTAGAAACGCGGGATCTCGTCAGGCGTCGGCTTGAAGTTGAGATCCTTGGAAAACGCGTAATATTTGGCGTAGGTGAACATTGGCAACCAATAGAGTTCACCGGAAATTTTGTTGAATGCCTTCTTGTAGAACGTTTTGCGCTGTTCCTCGTCGATCGAGTTGTCGGCCACCTGCAGATATTCCTTGACCTCTTCGTCGTTTGCCGGGTCATCGGGGCCATGGGTAAAGAAGTGGCTAACTATCGCCGAGACATCGGGGATCGAATAGGAACCCCAGGTCATGTGATTGATCGGCGTTTCGCCCTTCCGCACGATGTCGCGCAATGCTCGATATTGCATGAAGTTGAGCCTGGCCTTGATACCGACCTTGGCCAGATCGCCGATCACCGCTTCGGTGAATTCACGCTGACGGTAGGCATAGATGTCGAACTCGAAGCCATCTGGGTAGCCAGCCTCCTTCAAAAGTGCGATTGACTTGTTAGGGTCGTAATCCCACTTGGGCACGTCCTGAGTGCAGCCGAACTGGGCGGGATGACAGGCCGAATGAATGACCTCGGATGCCGGGCCAACAAGATTGGCGGCAATCGACTCACGGTTGATCGCATGGGCAACCGCTTGGCGAACCTTCTTCTTGGTGAAGAATTCGGCACCGGATCTGCCATTCACATCGAATGCCATATAAGAAATGCGGAACGTCTTGGCGTTTTCGACTTTGACCACCGGATTTTCACCCAGCCGTTCGGCCTGGTCTTTCGGCACGTCCCAGATCCAGTCCAGCCCGCCGGTCAATAATTCAGCAAGCTGAGTGTTCATTTCCGAAATCGTACGGAACCGCATCTTGCCGATCTGCGGAGAACCCTTGGGGCTGCCGGACATGTATTCAGTGTTCTTTTCCATTACCACGTATTCGCCGGCCTTGCTTTCGAGCACCTTGTAGGGACCTGTTCCGACCGGTTTGACGGCGCCGTAGTCTTTATTACCGTCCGCCTTGGCCGGCGCGTCGTCATAGTGCCCGGACGGCATGATGAACACGGCGTTCGAGAGATAGGCAAAGGCTGGGGGGAACGGTCTGTTTAGATTGATGCGAACCGCATGAGCTCCGAGTTTTTCCGCGTTCTTGATCCAGT
>JAEKFU010000441.1 GCA_016522385.1 Pseudomonadota bacterium | reverse complement strand
CATCAGGTCGAGAAAAGGTTGATAGCTCCGCAACGGTTTCATCGCGTCGCCCATCACCGTCATGCCGAAGAAGACCAGCCCAAGCCCCATCAGCATGGCGCCGAAGTGTTTCATTCTCTCCCGTGCGGCGAACGACAGCATGGCGAATCCGACCGCAATCATCGGCAGCGCGATCTTGGTCACTTTGAAGGCGACAATCTGGGCGGTGATCGTTGTGCCGATATTCGCGCCCATGATCACCGGTACCGACTGCGCCATCGACATGAGGCCGGCACTGATGAAGCCCACGACGAGCACCGTGGTGACAGATGACGACTGAATGACCGCAGTGACGAATGCACCGGTCACCGCGCCCACGGCTCGATTGGCGGTCACTTTTGCAAGAATAGTTTTCATCTGCTCCCCGGCCGCGGCCTTGAGGCCGTCCGACATCTGCTCCATGCCGGCCAGGAAAAGCGCCAGGCCGCCGAACAACGCCGACAACATGCTGATCCATTCGGGCTCGCCACCGCCACCTTCGCCGGTCAGGGCCGCTTCCGCGGCTACAGCGGCACTGGCAGACAGGACGGCAAACAGGATGAAGAGTGTGGCGTTCCGTGAGGAAGCGCCGCAGGTCGCAAGGATTTTCATGATTGTTGCCTCCCGCTCGTTAGGCTTTTTCTGACTTGATGACAGTCACCGGAATGGGCGATAGCTGGACCACGCGTTCGGCCTTTGAGCCGATGAGCAACCGCTCCAGTCCCGTTCGACCCTGACAGCCCATGACGATGAGCGCAGCCTTGCGCCGTTCGGCAATTTCAATGATTCGTGTGGCAGGCAGACCGGTAACTTGGACGGTATCGAGGTCCGCTATTTCGTTCACAATGGCATGTTGCTCGCGCATCTTCTCCAGGAATTCGGCCATCATCTTCGCGGCGACCTCTCGCATGGGGAGCAGCGCATCCTCTGGGCTGTGCCGGTAATAGCCGGGCGCTTCGGCCGGATCGTGAACCACATGCACGACAATGAGCGGAGCTCCGGCCAGCTTGGCGTAACGGCACGCCCACACGAATGCTGCCTCTGAATCGTGAGAGAAATCGACGGCGACCACAACGGGCCCTCCGTCCGGAGCACTCGCTGTGTCGCGTTCCCGCATTTCGCTTTCCATGCCCTATGTCCTCCTGTCTCTAGCGGCAAACTTTACATGCATCGTCGGTGAATTTCCGGCGGGTTCCGAGCAAATGAAAAAATCATTTCCGGCATGAAGCCGTTGCATGTCGTAAAGAGCGATCCCGGATACGACAATTGAGCCGTCGATTGCGACCAGCGTGTAAGTCACCTCGAACACGGTATCAAACCCGATGGGGACATCGTACTCAAGGTCGACCATACCGAATGCCTTTTTGCAAACAACCTCTCCGTCTTTCAACAGACCCTAGAACGTTTTTCGAAAATCAAGAAGCACTGGGCCTGGTTGAAAGCCTAGCGCCAGATTCAGATCGAGCATTGGGTTGTTCTCCTCGTTATCTGTTTCAATATATTTGCCATCCTGAGCGATGACATAGTCAATCGCCCGCAATTTCATCGCTGTCACAATGCCCCGTCGCCGAAGGCTGCGCCGTACACCAGTGAGGCCGGTGTAGAAGACACCTGGCGTCTCCGGGTCACCGTACAGTGTACTCATGCCAACCCATTCGTCGCCCTGAACAGCAAAAAACCAGCTTTCCGGTGTAAATGTCGGATGTTCATAGTGACGTGAATAACGCTCGAGAGTGGGTTGAGTGGGAGTGTCGGGCAAGGGAAGGTCCTGTACGATTTCCCAATCCAGTTCCCAACATCTGCTTTTCCAGTCTGGAACCGTGGCCATGAGATCCTTCAGCGTTACGATCTCCACCGTCTGACCTGCATCGCTTGCCTTGCCGGCCAACACATTTGTCTTTTCAAACGACCCAACGTGGAGCCGCAGCACCGGCCGGCGCAAAACAATCTCAAAGCGCCGACTGAGAAGAAACCGCACTGCACCGGTCTGGCTGTCACGGGTAGATGTTGTGAGAACAGCAAGCTTGCTCTGAGACAAAGCATCAAGAATATGATCGTATATCGTTTTGCCGATACCTTGCTCCCGGTACTTGGGATGCACCAAGGCATTGAAGAAAAATTTTCCCACACCCAGCGAGCCTTCCGGCTGACCGTAGATGGCGCTGCCGACAATTCGCCCTTCTCGTTCGACGACGATCCGGCCAAACAAAAGCTCAGGCTTACGGTGTCCGTCAGCAGTTCTCAATTCGTCTGCGGTTGTCGGGTAGTCCGGCCACACAGCGGTTGCGACAGCCGCGACACCCATATAGTCGCTGTCGTTGGGTTTGAATTTTCGCAGGCTATAGGGGGCCTTGCTGGGCGAATGCATCACTAAATCTCCAATGCTACGGCTGCAGATCTGCAGCGCGCAAATCTCGATCAGTTTGAAAGAGGTTGGGTCGTCTGACCCTGAGGATTTAGTCTGCTTTGATCATTGTTCAGGATGCCCAATTCCGAAGCGGTGTATTCGGCCACCACCCGCGTGAAACACAACCACAATCTGGATATGACTTCAACCTAAGGTATCTGCCTTGGGTCAACACTCCCGCTCTTGGCACGAGCGTGCGAGATCCGAAACATATCCTAGGGTCTGTTGAGATTGAGGTTGTGGCCTGCATCGTCCGGGTTCAGAGGCACAGCGGACGACCTTGCGGGAGCGGGACCCACGTAGAACCACGAATCCCGTAACTCGACTGATGAAACCGTTTGGGCGGACCCCTCGTGTTCGATCAACCAACAGCTGTCGTTAAGTCGTCATCTCATAACTTGTCATCTGCATATCCGAACCCTGATCGCGCAGTCTTACAAGCGACTGGTACGCTTTGGAGCCGTACCATTCCACAATGCGCTCCAGGCTCGGGAACTTGACGACCACGGCAAGCTCGTGATCGTCGTCGCCGTTTAGGGCTTTGGCGACACTTCCACTGTGCAGTAGCTCAGCACCATAGGGCGCGGCCACCTCCTGGGTCTTAGCCAGGTATTGCTGGAATTAGGCCTGGACGAACTGATCGGAACTGGCTTACGCGACCAAATCCGATACCAGTGGGTGTGAACTTGCTTTGCTGTGCGGCTGCAGCGAGTTGTATCCTGCTGATGGGTCGTGGCTCTCGCGCCAGGCCTGGCTGTCACCGACAAATGTAGGCGATTTCAGCAGCACATGATTTCGCCGACGCTCGATCGCGGCGGGTTCGACTTTCGACGTGGTCAGGATTCTGGCAAAATTCCTGATCGCCTTCAGTTTGTTCGCTGCTATCCTTTGTGCTTCCGGCCGCATCGCCACGATACGCCGAGCGATGGTCTCGAAGTCCTCGGGGTCACGTCCCGTCAGATCTCTGACTGCATTAGTCGGTGCGTTGACCGCAAAGGCACCACGCCGGTACTCGTCAGCGTAATAGCAAAGCTGAGTTGGCATCATTTCGCCGAAACCTGCCACCGTCAGTGCCTTCAGCATCAGCGCTTCTGAGACGTTCTGATACTTCACTTTGCGTGTCAGGACCTTTCCCATGATCGCCGCGATTTCGTTTGGCGACAGCAGTTCGGGACCGGTAGGTCTATAGGTCTTGCCGGCATGGGCGGCTGGATCGATAAGTGCTGCTACATTGACCGCTGCAATGTCCTCGTTGGAAGGCGGCGCATTCTTCCTAATGGTCCCGTCGCCGAGCGGCATGGGCAGGATGCCGAGCTGTGCGACCGACTCCAATGCCCAGAAATAGTTCTCTGCGAACCAGCCCACATTGTTCACGGTGAGCGTGGTGTCCGGCAACAGATTGAGGACATGTTCGTTTAGCCAGACCTCTCGCGTGCCTACAGAAGGGTGCTGAGCATCGGCGAGCCACTGCCCGAGCATCACCACGTGCTCGAGCTTGGCCTCTTGCGCGGCAACTGCGAATACGCTGCCAAAGTGCAGAACGTTTGGAGCAGCCGGAGCACAATGATAAGCGCGTTGCACACCTTCCATTGCATGGCGCAAATCGGCAAACGAATACTGATCGCCGATGAAGATTTCAGCGCCGGCATCTTTGAGCCGTTTTGCACGGTGGTCGTCACTCCGGACCAAGGCGCGAACCGGATAGCCTTTCTCGCGAAGTTGAAGAGCGGTTGGAAGACCAGTATTTCCAGCTGCACT
This sequence comes from Pseudomonadota bacterium, assembly GCA_016522385.1. Taxonomy (GTDB): domain Bacteria; phylum Pseudomonadota; class Alphaproteobacteria; order Rhizobiales; family Aestuariivirgaceae; genus JABDJG01. Next base: position 4,349 of record JAEKFU010000441.1, on the reverse strand, counting down.
CGTTACGAGGATCCTCGGTTTGATGGCCATGAGATTATCTCCTTAAACAACTCATTGATTTGCACGCGGACTTGAGAGCCCGTCGATTGAGCATGAGATGGCGAATGTAGTTTATTTTTTCAAGTAACTAATTTATTTTTTCAATTCACGTCTTCGTGATGAAGGGAAGGGTTTTGACGCGCTCTAGGGCCTGTTGCGACGTTCAATTTTGAACTCAACTAGCAAGCTTGGGTAAAGCTTGCCTGTCTAGCATCGACGGACCCTGGTTTACCAACGCCCGCAGAGACGCTCATGCGAGCAACGAAGCACTGCGTCCGAGGAATTGATGTTTCGACTGTTTAGCTATTTCTCGCTGTCCAGCGCGATTGCCATTGCGGTGCTCACAACGATTTTGGTCGCAGCCTATCAGCGGCACGCGACAACTACACTAGTGACCACGGCAGAAAAGCAAAATGTTGCCATGGCCCGTGTCCTTGCCAACACGATATGGCCGGAGTATTCGCACTACCTAACGACCCAGACAGATACAGACGCGGATCAATTAAGAGCGCGACCCGAAACTGCAAGACTGCATGCCGTCCTTAAGAAGATCACCGACGGAATACCGGTTCACAAAGTAAAATTCTACAGCCTGAAGGGGACTACCATCTACTCGTCTGAATTCGCTCAGATTGGCGATGACAAGAGTGGCAATGAGGGCTTTATTACGGCGGCCGTTCGGGGCCAACCAGCAAGCAAGATCTCTTATCGCGACAAGTTCAGCGCCTTTTCAGGGACATTGCACGGCATTGACGTGGTTGAATCCTATGTGCCGGTCACCAACAGTGATGGCGCCACACTTGGTGTTCTGGAACTATATTACGACGTCAGCACTTCGGTTGCTGAAATCGCACAGAACAGATGGCTTATTGCCCAAATTCTGATCGCCGCATTCGGCGTACTCTACATTGTACTGTTGCTGGTGGTTTGGCGTGCCGAAGTTATCTTAAGGCGCCAATACGACGAAATGCAGAAAGCCCTCTTGCAAAAAGAACGCCTATCGATCCTGGGCCAGCTCACCGCGACCGTCGGTCACGAGTTGCGCAATCCGCTGGGAGCATTGCGCAACGCGCTGTTCATCATTCGTGACCTGTCAAACGGCTGTGCAGAAATGACGCCGCACATCCAAGCCGGCGAGCGCAGCATTGCGCGCTGTAACAACATCGTTCAAGACCTGCTTGAACACAACAGACAGCACGAACTCGATTGTCATTCTGTGGATATTTCCAAATGGGTTCACGAGATTATCGAAGAACAAGTGGTTCCAGACAACATCGCTCTCACCTGTGACTTGCAGGATCCGGGACCAGTTGTATCTGTCGATGATGATCGGTTTCGGCGTGTTGTCATCAATCTGATTGAAAACGCGGTGCAAGCCCAGGGGTCCATATCCCGCCCAGGCATGATCACAGTGGCCGTCCGATCCGACGGCGATGAGGCCGAGTTGTCGGTTGCCGATAACGGCGCGGGCATTGCACCAGACATACTGCCAAAGATCTTTGAACCGCTCTTCACCACCAAGAGCTTTGGCAGCGGCCTCGGATTATCGACTGCCAAGGGGCTGGTGGAACAACACGGTGGGCAAATCACGGTGAGGTCCGCGAAAGGTACGGGAGCCAGGTTCACAATTAGGCTTCCATGCGAACAGCAACACCAGATGAAGGCTGCATAAAATGGCAAATCTTAAGGTACTAATCGTTGATGATGATCGAGATGTGGCAGACACGCTTGCCTATATCATCAAGCGTAGTGGATATAGCGTCATCGTTGCCTACGACGGCGAAACCGCCATCAGATATGCAACAGACCACGAGTTTGACTTTGCATTCATGGACATCATGCTGCCCGGCATTGATGGCGCGGAGAGCCTGGTCAGAATCCGACAATTGAGGCCGCACATCCAAGCCTACATGATGACCGGCTACAGCGCCCGTGAAAGCAAGGCCAAGGCCATAGAAGCCGGCGCGATAGACATTCTGTGCAAGCCGGTAATGCCAGAAGACATTCTGGGCAAGCTGTGTAAAGCGGATAAGGGAACCGTTCTCATTGCTGACGATGACCCGATTTTTGCAGAGATGGTTTCATCTACCTTGCAGACCGCCGGATGGCACGTGCGTACAGCTGAAACGGGATTGCAGGCCGTCGATATTGCATCACGCGGTGGAATAAGCGCACTCGTGCTCGATCTTTCTATGCCGGCGCTGAACGGCGTTGAAGTTTGCCAGGAGCTGAAGCGCCGCGGCATCGAACTGCCAATCATCGTTGCATCATCCGATGGCAATGGCCGAAGGTTGTTCGACGATCAGAATATTCAAGGTTTCCTGCAAAAACCGGTTGATCCACGCGAAGTGCTAGATTTCGTCCAGCGACAAAACCTAGCTGCCTAGGGTCTGTTGTCCCAATTGGGATCGTACGCTGCTTTCGATCCTTATGTGACCGAGCACGAACTGAAAAGCGCGCAACTTGCCCATCTTCCGGTGGATAAGAGTTGGACTCCTTAGCGCCGGATGGCAAGCTGCCGGGATTTCCCACTGGCCTTGCCGGCCTGGCAACGCCTGCTGCAGGAGTGCTCGTTATGTATACGCTGTATTGGTCACCGGGCTGCGGGTCGTTCGCACCTCATGCTGCCCGTAATGAGGTAGGAGCACAAATTAATCTCACCGAAGTAGACCTCGATTCGAACCAACACCATACACCGGAATTCCTTGCCCTCAATCCTCGGGCCCAGGTCCCGGTTCTCACGCTAGCCGACGGCACTGTGATGACCGAATCCGTTGCCATGATGATGCAGATCGCGGACTGCCATCCTGAGTTCGCTCTGATGCCAAACATAGGACAACCCCAAAGAGCCGTCGCATACCGTTGGCTCGTGTTCAGTGCCGTGAACCTCTACGAGGCAGGGTGCCGCGTTTCGCACCCGCAGTACTACACTCAGAATTCGTCCGATCATGACGGCATTCGATGCAAAGCATTGAGTGATCTGAATGACTACTGGGCAATGGTAGACGATGCCATTGGCGATGGGCCATTGTTCTTCGGCGAAAATTACACAGTGGTCGATATTTGCCTGCTCATGGTTGCGCAATGGCACCCCGACAAGGACTGGCTTCTTGGGAGACTACCGAAACTCGCTGCTCTATGCAGCGCGGTGCGGGAACGCCCAGCACTTCACAAGATCTGGCACCTCAACTTTCCCACTTGAAGGTGGTGACTTCATCCATGCGGATATGGTCGTTGTGCGAGTGTGGCAGTCAACCCCCCTGCTCCCGCTGGGCAATGCTTGCGCTGCACCCCCAGCAACAAACCTTTGAGCGGCACTCTCACGGACGGTCCTCTATTCCCTTACAACCCACACTGAGCACGTAGCGTGACGGACAATCTGTCCGGCATTCGGCCCCAGAAGGTAGTCCGTCATTTCAGGTTTATGTGCTCCCACGACTATCAAATCGGCTTTAACGTCGCGGGCGAACCGCAGTGCCTCCTTGTAGACGCTGCCAAAACTTACAACCTGCTCAAGCTGCACGTCGTCCGTCGCGTGCTTCTTGACGAGCGCGGCTAGCCGTTGCCTGGCATCGTCAAGGAGTTTTCGTTCGTAGTCTTCCGGTATGAGCTGCGCCACTGCGGTCATTCTAAGAATGCCATCGGGTACAATAGTCAAAACGTGAAGCCGCGCCCCAACGTGTCTTGCGTAGTCAATCGCGCTGGGCAGTGCCTTGCGCCAGGAGCTCTCGTCGTCCAGGTCTATAAGGGCGACTATGTTTTGAGTCATGTATCCTCACGTGCATACGGGTGCGCAATACCCCAAATTGAATGCCTGAGGCCATGCCAATCTGTCCTTGATGTGGGTCAATCACTATCTTGACAGGCGTCTTTGTCCAATCGAGCAAATGCGGCAGGTGAGAAGTAAAACAGACCCCGGATCCGACGTTTGAGCTTACTGGACAGACGCCCCTGCAGATCGATACATTCTTGTCTGAATTTCCCGATGGGGAGAAAGTGTGCGATGGCCAAAGATCGCCAAGTCCTGCACAGTGGCGGGTGCCAGTGCGGCGCCGTGCGCTACGCCCTTTATGCGGAACCCTACGGCACGCATATCTGCCACTGCCGCATGTGCCAAAAGGCCTTTGGCTCCTTTTATGCACCCCTGACCCTGATACAGCATAAGGATTTTGCCTGGACCCGAGGGGAACCTGCCATATTCCGGAGTTCGCCGGACGTGGACCGCGGCTTTTGTTCGGCTTGTGGCACCCCCCTAACCTTCGCTCATAGGGCATCAGACCACTTGGATATTTCCATTGGCAGCCTGGACC
>JAEKFU010000402.1 GCA_016522385.1 Pseudomonadota bacterium | reverse complement strand
ATGCTCAACCTCGGTGAACATGAACCGCCGACCTACACATTCGATGGCGCCCACCGTTTCACCCTGGAAGCGCTGGTCACCGAAGCAGGTCTTGATGCCTTCACCGAAGACGACCTGCATGAAATCGCCTACGAAGCCCCTCACAATTTCAAATGCTGGCCGGATTTTCCGGCAGTGCTGCCGGAACTTCGAAAAAAGTACATCGTTGCCTCTTTCACCATACTCAGTTACCGGCTGATCATCGATACCGCCAAGGAAAATGACCTGTCCTGGGATGCGGTGTTCTCCTGTCAGGGGATTGGCAAATACAAACTGCTGCCGGAAGCCTATCAAGCGGTGGCAGACTACCTGCAGCTCGACGTCGGCCAATGCTGTATGGTCGCCTGCCACAATTTCGATCTCGATGCCGCCAAGGCGGTCGGCTTCAAGACGGCCTTCGTGCGCCGACCGGATGAATGGGGTGCCGAAGGCCCGCCGGACCCGAAGCCCGGTGAGCACGATATCATTGTCGACGGTTTCCCTGAGCTTGCAGAGGCGCTAGCCATAGTTGGCTAAATGACAGCGTACTTGACCGCGTCGCGCAGCCGCCAAGCGATTGCCACATGGCTGTGATCGGCTATCATGCCGAAGGCCCGCCAGAGCACACTGCAACCGGACAAAGGCAATCACCGAACATGAACACGACCGGAAACCGAGCAACATATGAAGGCCTGCGTGATTCAATCCTGACCTTCGTCGAAGAGCACACAAGCCCGAGTGTCCGGCCCTTCCAGAAGAGCGTAGCAAACTGGGGTGACGAGTGGTCTGACGTGGCGCCGAACTATCTACCGGCAGCCGATCTCCTGACCCCGGCATTGGCGGTCACGGCCGGTGAGACACATGACATGGTGGCTCTATTCGAGCGCGACAGGATCGCACTGAGATGGGAACAAAGCTACACAAAGGCGGATGGCGTGGTCGGCGACGACATGCTGTCGGGATATGGTTTCGCCGAGGTGATCGGCAAGCACGGCCCGTTTGTCAGTTCTCGTGTGAGATCTGGCATCGGCGTTTGGGGGCCGGATATCGACTACCCGTCGCACCGGCATCAGGCCGAGGAGGTTTATGTAGTGCTGGCCGGCAACGCCGACTTCAGGCTCGGTGACAATGCGCCGGAGACACGAACCGCCGGTGACGCCGTGCATGTTTCCTCCATGCTGACGCATGGTTTTCACACCAACCAGGATCCGTTTGTCGTGTTCTACATCTGGCAGGCAGGCGACCTTAGAGAGAAATCATCCTTCGGCTGAGCCGTTAGCGCACAGTTACCGCATCGTCCAACGAGGACTAAGGTACTTGGACAAGATCAACATTCAGTTCACCCTGTTTTCAGCGTTCTACTCGCCGCTCATCTCCACAATGTCAGGCGGATTTCTTGAAGCCGAGGGCCTCGATCCGGACTGGTCCGTGGCCGCGCCGGGCACCTCTGCGCTTGCAGCTTTGGAGGCGGGTTCCGTTCACGTGGCTCAATCGGCGTTGAGCCAGGGAATTACGGCCCTGAACAAGGGCGAGAAGCCAGGAACGGTGCATTTCGCCCAGGTCAACGAAATGGACGGGTTTTTTCTCACTGGCCGCCAGGCAGACCCCGGTTTCACCTGGGACAAGCTGGAAGGTGCCGAGGTGGTCATGTTCAAGGCCGGCCAGCCGCTCGCCATGTTCAAATACGCCTGCCACAAGGCGGGCATTGACTTTGACAAGATCAAACCGCTGACGCCGGGAGGCGCAGCTGACATTGACAAGGCCTTTCGGGCCGGTCAAGGGCAGTACGTGCAACAGCAAGGTCCGTTCCCGCAGCAGCTCCAGAGCGATGGTATAGGCCATATCGTTGCTCAGGTCGGCAAGCAGATCGGACCGTGCGCCTTCTCAAGCCTGGCGGCCACCCGTGACTGGCTTGAAACTGACATGGCAAAAGCCTTCATGCGCGCCTACAGAAAGACCCGGCTCTACATGGTCGAGACGCAGGCTATTGAGATTGCTCGGGCCGAGAAACCCTATTTCCCGGACATCGACGAGGACGTTCTGGCCGACTGCATCGCCACCTATCAGGAACTCGGCTGTTGGACGCCCCATGTCGAGATCACCCGTGAAGCTTATGAGGCAACTCTTGACATTTACCAGTACAATGATCGGCTGAACAAACGTTATCGCTATGAGCAGATCTGCGCCGTGCCGCCCGAAACCGTGTAAGGTTATAAGCATTACTCAAGATTGGGATGTGCGAAGGCGGCCTCCATTTCGCGCCGGACCCGGACAGCCTGGTCATTCTCATCGATATCCACGTCGGCCCATGTAAGCTTTTCGCCCAGCGCAACGTTGCGCGTCAGCTTTATGCCGGTGGCCAGGCCGAGCGGCAGTCCGTTGGCCGCCAAAGATGCCGCCGCCGGCATCTGCTTGCCCCAGACCATGAAGCCGCCTTCGCCGTCGAGCACTTCGCCGGCCCCAAGATCGCGCTTGGCCGTTGCCACCACGTCCGAGTTGAAGCAGTTCGGTGCACCGGTTGGCTCGCCGCGACAGGCCGCTGAAGCGACAGAGATGCCAAGTTCCAGGCCGATCATGTGCGTCGGCCGATAAAGCGCGGCGAACCGGCGGCTCTCATCCGGCAGCATGTGATACTGGTTGAAACAGTTGCGTGCATAAGCGGTCTCACCTTCGATAACCACATAGGTGCCCATTGCCAGGTGATGTGGCACATCACAGCCGTCCCGGTAGAGCGAGGATACAACCTCAGTGGTACCGTCTCTGGTCAGGCAGCCGCCAGCCGCCGCTGGTTTGCACGTATTGGCCAGCTCGAACCGCGTGGCCGGTGGGAACGCCAGACCATCATCCTGCGGTGACAGGCCGGTGGCATTGCATACGGCGGTCATCTCGATGCCTGATTTGGTGCCGTCAAGGAACGAATTGAACATCTTGGGGTTTATGTCACTCGATTCATCGACCGCGAGATATTGTTTCAGAACTTCCCACACGCTTTCCGGTGTCAAGCCATGATAGCTCGGCAGATAGCGCGTGCCCTTGCCGGCGCATACTACCTTGAAGCCGCAGGCCCGTGCCCAGTCGACATGTTCGCAGATTAGCGCCGGCTGATCACCCCAGGCCAGTGAATAGACTATGCCGGCCGCCTTTGCCTTACTTGCCAAGAGCGGGCCGGCGAGGACATCAGCCTCGACATTGACCATTACCACGTGCTTGCCGTTGCCTATGGCTTTGAGGCAATGCGCGATGCCTGCATGAGGATTTCCGGTCGCCTCTATGATCACTTCGATTGCAGGGTGGGCAATCAAGGCGCCCACATCATCGCTAATGCAAGTGCCAGTTCCCTTCGCGGCATCGTCCAGTGTGTTGGCCGTGAACTGCTCTGCCGGCCAACCGGCTAGAGCGCATGAAGAGTGCGCGCGGGCCAAATCGAGATCCGCAATCCCGACCACTCGCATTCCGGTGGTAAGCCGCGCCTGGCTCAGGAACATCGTTCCAAACTTTCCAGCCCCGATCAGTCCGATACCAACCGGTCGCCCCTCCTCTGCTCTTTGGACCAGCATGCGATGCAGATTCATGGCTGACTTCCCTGCAATAAACGGCGCTGACAACGACCCGAAGGCGACACTGCCCTGAATAAAATCGAGAGTGCGAAATTTATGATAACGAGGCCAACTATGCCAAGCCGTTGTTACGGCCCATAATCAGCCATCACGCCGCGCAGTTGGTCTTTGCGTTTGGAAAGAACAATCGCATGATTTCCTCCAGAGGTCTTGGAGGGCTGTACAGGAAGCCTTGCATTTCCGTGCAGCCCAGGTTCAAAACGCGGTCGAGCTGCGCGATCGTCTCGATGCCTTCGGCCGTCGTCGCAATCCCGAGCTGGCTGCACAACCCGGCGATCGCCTGAACGATGGCAATGGCACCATCACTGCCGGCAAGATCGGCGGTAAACGACCTGTCGATCTTTACTTTGTCGAACGGGAAGCTCCTCAAGTAGCCCAGCGACGAATAGCCTGATCCGAAATCGTCCATCGATATCTTGACGCCCAGATCGCGGAGTTGGTGCAACGTGGCCAGAGCTTCATCCGTATCCTGCATGAGCATCGATTCTGTGATCTCCAGCTCCAGTCGCGACGCCGGACAACCGGTATCTGCCAGCGCTTTTGTGACACGCAAGGCCAGGCTCTGATTTTGGAATTGAATGGGCGACAGGTTCACCGCAACCTTGACTTCTTCCGGCCAAGTCAACGCATCCGCGCAGGCTTTGCGCAACACCCACTCGCCGATCTCCCGGATCAGGCCAGTTTCTTCGGCGATCGGGATGAAATCCATTGGTGGAACCATACCACGCTCGGGATGCTTCCAGCGCAGCAATGCTTCAAGGACGGCTATCCGTTCGGTTTGCAGATTGACGATGGGCTGGTATTGGAGTTCGAATTCTTCGTTGTTCAGGCCCTTTTTCAGATCGAGTTCCAACTGTTGCCGCACCTGCATGCGTGCATCCAGTTCTGGCTCAAAAAAGTGAATGGTGCCGCGCCCGTCTGCCTTGGCCCTGTGCATTGCCATATCTGCTTTGTGCAACAGCGTTTCTGGATCATTTCCGTCTTTTGGTGCAACAGCTATACCGATGCTGCTTTCGATCGTGATCTGACGTCCCTGAATATTGAACGGTCTCTTGATCGCATCACCAATGCGCCGGGCGATGTTTGCTGCGTCTTTGGGATATCCCGAAGGAATTTGAATTACCGCAAACTCGTCGCCCTCCAACCGGGCAACCGTATCGGTTCCCCTAACACAGTTCACTAGACGTTCCGCAGTCGCTTTCAGGAGTTCGTCACCAACTGCATGCCCTAACGTGTCGTTGATGGTCTTGAAACGGTCCAGATCAAGGCACAAGACAGCGAATGTTTCTCCGCGCTTGACGCGTTCCAGTGCGTGCTCCAGGCGCTCGTTCAACAAGATGCGATTGGGCAGATCGGTGAGTGCATCATGCATGGCCATGTGGGCGATCTGCAACTCGTTTTGCCGCTTTTCGGCTATGTCTTCAACAACAGCGGCAAACACCGCCTGATCGTCGGCGCGAATATGCTGCAAGGTAATCTCAACGTCATAGACCGACCCGTTCTTGCGCCGATGCACGGTTTCGAAGCGAATGTGGCTCTGTTTGCCGGTTCTCAGGGGGCTGAAGACGTGTTCGAGGTCCTCCAATGCGAATTCTGGGTTCAAATCAAGCGGCGTGAGATTTGAAAGCTCAGCCATCGTGTAACCGAGATTTTGGCAAGCGCTTTTGTTAACCTGAAGAAACTTCAGGGTTTTGGCATCGAACACATAAACTTCGTTGAACGAATCCTCAATGATACGCGCAAGCCGCATGTTGAGGGCTTCGACTTTTGTGCGTTCGGTTACATCCACATAGGTTGATACAAAGCCACCCTCAGGGAGCGGAAAACCACGTACTTCCAGTGTCGTGCCGTTTGGCCGTTTTCGGCGGAAATCGTGCTTTTCAAATGTTTTGGCCAACTGGACGCGGTCTCGAACCTGTTCCTCGGGCTCACCGTCGCCATAATCGCCGCGCTCTGCATTGAAACGGATGACGTCTTCATACTTGCTGCCGACGGGAAACTTGTCGTCGGGAATGTCCAGGAGCCGGTAGAACATCCTGTTCGCCGCCATTAGGACAAGGTCTTCCGACACACAGCTGATACCACCGGGAAAATGTTCGAAAATTGCCTGTAGAAGATCCAGATTCGACCGCAGTTCGAGTTCGCGTGATTTGAGCCTGGTAATGTCCGTTTGAGCGACAATGTATCCTGCGCTTGCTCCTGATTGGTCAACATAGGGCACGATTGTCGTTTCCGCCCAATATGCAGAGCCATCTTTTGCGATGTTCTCGATCACACCGTGCCATTCACCGCTTTGCGCGAATGCTTTGTTGATCTCGGCCAAGAACGATTGTGAGTCATGATACTTGGCCGGTATTGGCAAGCGGCATCCAACGAGCTCGTCATTGCTAAACTGGGAGATCGCACAAAATCTATCGTTCACGCAGACGATCTTGCCGTCAGCGTCTAACTTAGCGAGCATTGCATGTGCCGCCAATGCGGATTGCCCAATGATCGACCAGGGCATCGTATCGGCACGTGTCTGCTTGCTGCCGGTCCTCAACCCTTCCCGTTTTTTCGCCAAAGTCCCGCCCATTGATTACATCTCACGGATCAGGAATCTACTACTTTAACGTGTAGTAACTATTAACACTACTTCTAATTGTAGTTCGGCTTTTGTGCAGCCGGCGATCCGCACAACCAACCAAGACGTTTGCGATGGAAATTTCGACTTAAGACGTGATCTATTCAGGTGGTCCGGCCGATCTTGTCCAAACGTTCCTGCAGAGAAAGCTTGTCAATTCTGTCCATCGGGAGATTGACGAAAATGGAAATCCGATTGTTTAGCGTCTTGTACGCTTCGCCAAAGGCGATCGCGATCTCTGCCTCTGATCCCGTCGCTGCCGCCGGATCGGGCACACTCCAATGCGCTGACATGGGCTGACCCGGCCAAATGGGGCAAGTTTCAGCCGCTGCGCTGTCACACACTGTGAAGACGAAATCCATTTTGGGCGAGCCCTTAGCGGCAAATTCGTCCCAGCTCTTGGAGCGCGCGTCAGTGGTGTCATAATTGAGTTTGTTCAGCAGAGAGAGTGTTTGCGGATGTACTTGGCCAACCGGTTTCGAGCCTGCCGAAAAGGCCCTGAAACGGCCCTTGCCGAGATCATTCAACACCGTTTCGGCAATGATCGAGCGGGCCGAGTTGCCGGTGCACAGGAAAAGCACGTTGTAAGGCGTATCAACCATGGACTGCTCTCATAGATCGGCCACCGGCCGCACATGTGACAACCAGGCGACTCCTACAAGCCGAATATGACAGTTTCGTAACGCTCAGGCGCGAGCTTGTGCGAGCAAAGCGACGATCATCGGCTCCACCGCGGCCGGATCAAAAAAGCCGAACTTTTGGAAGCGGATCACCCCATCGGTGTCGATGACCGCCATTTCAGGAGTACCGCGCGTGTTGTAACGGCGCATGGTCTCAGGGATGCGCCGGTTGCCGATATGCCGGTCGACGCCGACGGGCATCGTGATTTCGTTTTCCTTGACGTAGCTCTTGAGTCTTTGAACGGTTTGATAGCTGTGTCCTTCAAAGACCGTGTGGATCTTGACCAGCACAAGCCGGCCGGCGTTGATTTCGTCGGCAAGTTTGCTTTGCCAGCGTTTCATCAAAGGACCGGAGAACTTGTTGCAGCCTGGGCACCATAGCTGGAAGAAATCGACGATGATGACCTTGCCTCTCAGCGTATCGATGTTGCCGCCATCACTATTTATCCATTCCAGGATGTCCCACTGCGGCGCTTGCCGCCCGACATTTGTAGCTGGCGCAGCCGCACCGCACGACATCGGTAAACTGGCAGCGGCAAGGCTTGCAGCGGCAATCGACAGAAACGTGCGACGTGTGTTCAATGGGTAATGAAACATGGTGTCGAACCTTCAGATCCTTATTCCCCTCTCCAAGGTGCGGTGCAGCACCGCTGGTGATCAACCAATATTTTCGTGAAAGGCTGATCGGTGCGTTAACGAAGCAGGGCGCATCAGATGTGCCTGCCGAAAACCGCCGCGTCACAGATGCGCGTTGCGTAGCCGGACGATTTGGCGCAGATTGGCGCCAGTACACCCATTTGCAGGAGAAATAGTGATGGCTGACGCCGCGGTCAGACTAGACACATCAAAACACTCAGCGGAGCCGTTCAACTGGGAGGATCCGTTGGGCCTCGAAGGCCAGCTTACCGAAGAAGAACGCATGATCCGCGACACGGTGCAGGCGTACTGCCGGGACAAATTGGCCCCGCGCATCAAGATGGCCTATCGAAACGAGGAATTCGATCGCGAGATCCTCAACGAGTCCGGCGAGTTAGGACTTCTCGGCATCATGACCGACCCGAAATATGGCGGCCACGGTCTCGGCTACGTCGCCTATGGCTTGATCACCCGCGAAATCGAACGCATTGACAGTGGCTACCGTTCATCGATCAGCGTGCAGAACTCTTTGGTCATGTATCCGATCGAGGCCTATGGTTCAGAAGCCCAGAAAACCAAATACCTGCCCAAACTGGCGACCGGTGAGATGGTCGGCTGTTTCGGGCTGACCGAACCGGATGCTGGTTCTGACCCGGGCGGCATGAAAACCCGTGCCAAGCGTACATCGTCAGGCTTTGTGCTCAATGGCACCAAAATGTGGATATCCAATTCGCCGATCGCCGATATCGCGGTGGTCTGGGCAAAGCTGGAAGACGAGGGCATTCACGGCTTCATCGTCGAGCGCGGAATGGTCGGATTGTCGACTCCGAAGATCGAGGGCAAGCTCAGCCTGCGCGCCTCGATCACCGGTGAGATCGTTCTCGAAAATGTCGAAGTGCCGGAAGAAAACCTGTTGCCCGGCGCCCGCGGCCTGTCCGGCCCATTCGGCTGTCTCAACAAGGCCCGGTTCGGCATCTGCTGGGGCGCCATGGGGGCAGCTGAGGCGTGTTGGCATGCAGCGCGTGAATACACCATGGAACGCAAGCAGTTCAACCGGCCGCTGGCCGCCACCCAGCTGGTGCAAAAAAAGTTGGCCGACATGCAAACCGAGATTGCCCTCGGCCTGCAGGGCGCCTTGACGCTCGGCCGTGCCTTGGAGGCCGGCACCGCCGCGCCGCCGGCGATCTCGCTGATGAAGCGCAACAACTGTGCCAAGGCGCTTGAGATCGCCCGAATTGCTCGTGACATGCATGGTGCGAACGGCATCTCTGACGAATACCCAGTCATGCGCCACATGGTGAACCTGGAAACCGTCAACACCTATGAAGGTACAAATGACGTGCACGCCTTGATCCTCGGGCGTGCCCAGACCGGCATTCAGGCCTTTTGCTGATCCGGTTATCAACGGCGTCAAATGAGTGTTTTTGCTTTCTTGCCTAGGCTCGGTCTTACGGAGTAGTTTACCGGCCACCTGGAGATGGAAAGAAGGGGTCATCCATGGCATCGATACTAAGTAATCTAAGATCAACCGTCATTGCCGGCTTCGGCGCGACGCTCGTTGTGTACATCGTAATCAGCCTGATGCTCGGAAATGGCATTTCGCTCGACCATACCTGGTTCGCATTCTTCTTTCGCTGGCTGCATGTTATCAGCGGTGTCATGTGGATCGGTCTGCTGTGGTATTTCAACTTCGTGCAGATCCCCAATATGCCGAACATTCCCGACGAGCAGAAACCGGCCATCGGCAAAGTCATCGCACCGGCTGCCCTATGGTGGTTCCGCTGGGGTGCCATGGCGACAATTGTTACCGGTTTGATTCTGGCAGCCATGAACGGCTACCTCGGCAGCGCAGTGGCACTCGGCTTAACCGATAGTGGAGCCAGCACACCGATTGGCATCGGCATGTGGCTCGGCGCCATCATGTGGTTCAACGTCTGGTTCGTCATCTGGCCGAATCAGAAAAAGGCCCTTGGCATGGTCGAGGTGGGAGCGGAAGAAAAGGCTGCTGCGGCTCGCACCGCCATGTTGTTTTCGAGAACCAATACGCTGCTGTCGATCCCTATGTTGTTCTGCATGGTCGCCATGCAAAACGGCGGCTTCGGCTAAACAAGCGGAGCTTAAGGCCGTCTGACACGGGCGGGGTGCGCATGCACCCCGCCTCTTTATTAATGACAATACCGTTGCCGCTTGGCCGTCACTATTAATACTGCTAATAAGGTATGCATGAAGCTCTCACAATGGCTGAATGCTGAAGGCAAAACCCAATCAGAGCTGGCTGAACTGCTCGGTGTCACCCAGGGTCGCGTGTCCCAGCTGGTGACCGGCGGCGCGCCCTCGCTCGATCTGGCGGTCAGAATTGAAAAACTAAGCCAAGGCCAGGTGCGGGCGGAGGATTTTGCGGGATTGCAGAATAGCAGGGAGACAGTCATGTCGCCGAGTCTCGACAGTGTTGAGTCAGCGATTGCCGCCATTGAGCGGGGAGAGCTGATCATTGTGGTTGATGACGACGACCGCGAAAACGAGGGCGATTTGGTAGGCTGTGCATCAAAAATCACCCCCGAGCAGATGGCGTTCATGATACGACACTGCTGCGGTATCGTCTGCGCGCCCATGTCGGCTGGTACCGCGCGTCGGCTCAAGCTCGATCCGATGGTTGCTATGAACGAAGCGCCGCTCGGCACCGCGTTCACTGTCACGGTCGACTACAAGGAGGGCCTGACGACCGGTATCTCAGCACAAGAACGCTGTGCCACCGTTCACGCCCTGTCGAACGACAATGTCCAGGCTGCTGATTTCGTACGCCCAGGCCACGTGTTTCCATTGATCGCCAAACAGGGCGGCGTTTTGATGCGATCCGGTCACACCGAGGCCGCCGTCGATGTCGCCCAACTGGCAGGTGAGCCGCCGGTTGGCGTTATCTGCGAGCTAGTCAACGACGATGGCAGTGTCAAGCGCGGTGGTGAAGTGATTGATTTTGCCCGCCAGCACAATCTGAAGATTATCTCCGTCGCCGATCTCATTTCCTATCGCCAGCTGCGCGAAAGACTGGTTGAGCAGAACGGCGCCTTCGACGTCGAGACGCCAGCCGGCACCGCGCGCGGCTTTGCCTATGTCACGCCATTTGATCCCGTACAGCATGTTGCCGTCGTGCATGGTGAAATAGGTAACGGCATTGATGTGCCGGTGCGCCTGCACCGTGAAGACCTGGTTGATGATGTCTTCGGCAACCGCGATACCCTCAACAAGGTCTATGACGTGTTCAAGGCCGAGGGCCGCGGTATCCTGGTCTACCTGCGCGAAGGGACTGCCGGCGTGCCGGCCTCAAAGCTGGCCGAGGAGGACGAAACGGAGTTCACCGGCAGCGCCAAGGCGCGCCGCGAAAGCTGGCGCGATGTTGGCCTTGGCGCCCAAATTCTGCGTGATCTCGGTGTTCGCTCGATTCGCCTGCTGGCCTCCAGCACCCGCCACTATGTCGGCTTGTCCGGCTTTGACATCGAGATCTCCGACACCATGCTGATGGATGGGTAGTCACCGTCACGCGGCAGAATCGCATGACATTACGCGCATCGGACCCTAAGCTTGCGGGAACGGACAAACTCATTCCGCGGAACATGATGCCGAGCCAGACTAAGACCGCACGCCGCAAGAGATCCAGACGGCCGCCAACGCTTTGCGGCTGGCGTGAGATGGTCCATCTCCCGGATCTGGAGATCGGGCCGATCATTGCTAAGTTGGATACCGGTGCACGCTCGGCGGCGCTGCATGCCGAGAATGTCCAAATCTATCAGACCACGGACGGCAAGCGGGTTCGGTTTGACGCCTTTGTCGATGATTCAGCCAACAACGCGCGGCGCTGCGATCTGCCGTTGAACGGCATGCGGCGTGTAAAAAATACCGGCGGCGGGGTAGAAAACAGGGTCGTGGTCAAGACGCGCATCTCGCTTGGCGACGACGCTTGGATCGCCGAAATCACACTGACCGATCGCGCCGAAATGGGTGTGCCCATGCTCCTCGGCCGTGCCACAATGAACAAGCGGCTCGTCGTGCATCCCGGCAGAACATTCGTTCTGACTGCCTCAGAAAGGGCCAGTTCAAAGATAAGGGAGGGGACTTCATGAGAATCGCACTGATGACGCGCAACGCTAACCTGTATTCACACAAAAGACTGGTCGAGGCAGCTGAAGCGCGTGGCCATGAAATCGAACCGATTGATTATTTGCGATGCTACATGAACATCACCTCGCACCGTCCTGAATTGCGCTTCATGGGTGAACGCTTGACCGGCTTTGATGCGGTCATCCCGCGCATCGCCGCGTCGCGCACATTCTACGGCCTGGCGGTCTTGCGGCAGTTTGAAATGATGGGCGTTTGGCCGGTCAACGAATCCGTTGCCATTGGCCGCTCGCGCGACAAGCTGCGTTCCATGCAGCTCCTGGCGCGCGATGGCATAGGTCTGCCGGTGACCGCCTTTGCCCATGACACCAAGCAGACCGACGAAGTGATCAAGATCGCCGGTGGCGCTCCGGTCGTCGTCAAGCTGCTCGAGGGCACCCAGGGTATCGGCGTCGTGCTCGGCGAAACCCACAACTCGGCAAAGTCCGTCGTCGAAGCATTCCGCGGCGCCAATATCAATATTCTGGTACAGGAGTTCATTAAGGAGGCCGGCGGCACCGACATCCGCGCTTTCGTCATCGGCGGCAAGGTGATCGCCGCCATGGAACGCAAGGGCGCGGCCGATGATTTCCGGTCCAACTTGCATCGTGGCGGCAGCGCCAGGTCGATCAGGATTACACCGGAAGAACGTTCGACGGCGATTCGTGCCGCCAAATCCATGGGGCTCAACGTGGCCGGTGTCGATATGCTGCGCGCCAATCATGGCGCGGTGGTCATGGAAGTGAATTCGTCACCTGGCATCGAAGGCATCGAAAGCGCCACCGGCATCGACGTCGCCGCCAAAATCATTGACTTCATGGAAAAGAACCAGAAACCCGGCAGGACCAAGACCCGGGGCAAGGGGTGATGGCGCCATTGCGGCGCGCGCCGTTTGACCTGGGCGGCACCAGGACCGAGGCCGGCACGCGTCAGACCATCGATCTGCCGGTCAGCATTCTGTCGAACCATATTCCAGTATCACTGCCGGTTCATGTCGTGCATGGTCGCAAGGACGGGCCGGTCATGTTCGTCAGTGCTGCTATTCACGGCGATGAGGTGCTGGGCGTCGAAATTATCCGCAGGGTGCTCAAGCATACCGCCTTGCGCCCGCTTGCTGGCACGCTGCTGGCTGTTCCCATCGTCAATGCCTACGGCTTTATAAACCACAGCCGCTATCTGCCCGACCGGCGCGACCTAAACCGCTCGTTTCCTGGTTCTGATCAGGGTTCGCTGGCCAGTCTGTTGGCCGACATCTTCATGCGCGAAGTCGTTGCCCGTTCGGACATCGGTATCGATCTGCACACTGCCGCTCTACACCGTACCAACTTACCGCAGATCCGCATCAGCCCGGGCCGACCGCAATTGCGCGAACTTGCCGAGGTCTTTGCCGCACCG
>JAEKFU010000384.1 GCA_016522385.1 Pseudomonadota bacterium | reverse complement strand
GTTCCCGACTATCCAGCCGTTTTCTTGAGCGATGGCACAACCATGATCACGCTGTGGCAGGCCGCAGATCCGGCAACCGCGGTTCCATTCGACCGCAAGAACGTGATCGGGCTGCACCATTTTGCATTGAAGGTCGATGGTGCGGACGTGCTCGATGAGCTGCATGACAAGTTGTTGTCTGAAGACGATGTCGACATCGAATTTGCGCCTGAATCCCTTGGCGGTGGACAAACCCGACATATGATGTGTTCGATCCCCGGTGGCATCCGCATGGAGTTCATAGCGCCGGCTGCGTGACGAAGCTGGTATAACGGCTGAGTTGAGTCATCCGGCGACATTCCTTCTACGTCATAGACCACAATTGGCGACCGGTCATGTACGGCCCCTACTTCCCGCTCTTCCAGCTGTCGCCCACAAGGTCCCAGAAAGCGAGCCGAACCCGTGGACAAAATTCCCGAACACAAAACTTCCCCATTCCATGCCGGTGAACAACAGGTGCAGGAACGTCTCGGCGTTCGTGACAAAATCGAGACCTTTGCGCGCAAGGTGGTGCGCGATCACATGCCGGTTCAACATCGGGAATTCTATCAGCAACTGCCATTCGTGCTGATCGGCACTGTCGATCTCAACGGCCGGCCTTGGGCGTCACTGGTCGCCGGGCGGCCGGGCTTCATGACCGCGCCAGATGACAGAATGCTCAGTATCGCTGCGGCGCCGCTATTTGGCGATCCCCTCAATGACACGCTGAAAGCTGGCGCTGATGTCGGCATTCTCGGCATTGAGCCCGCAACGCGGCGGCGGAACCGTTTGACCGGTCGTATCGCCGCCGTCGGAACGGAAGGGTTTACCATCTCGATCTCTCAGACCTTTGGCAACTGTCCGCAGTACATTCAGACGCGATCAGTCAAGATGAGGCCCAAAAATCGTGATGTTCAAGGTGAAAATCCGGTCATTCGCTCGAACAAATTCGATGATCGCACGCGCAGCCTGATCGAGACTTCGGACACTCTGTTCATCGCATCCGCCTTCTCAGATGGCCGGGAGGCTGCATCCAACGGCGCCGATGTATCCCACCGCGGCGGCAAGCCGGGTTTCGTGAAAGTCGAAGACGAGCGAACATTCGTATTCCCCGATTTCTCAGGCAACAATCATTTCAATACGGTCGGCAACCTCGTGCTCAATCCAAGAGCCGGTTTTCTGTTCATCGATTTCTCCGCCGGAGACTTGCTCTATCTGACCGGTGACACTGAAATCGTTTGGGACGGACCGGAAGTTCAGGCCTTTATCGGCGCGGAGCGGCTGATCCGGTTTCGCGCAGAAGAAGTGATCCGGATAGAAGACATTCTTCCGTTGAGCTTCGGCTTTGGCGAATTCTCGCCCATGCTTGACCACACCGGCAGTTGGACACAGGCTACCGAGACGATCGCCGCGGAGCGGGAACGCAACACTTACCTGTGCTACGAAGTGTTCGACGTCCAGCGGGAAAGCGACCAAATCTCATCATTTTATCTCAGGCGCAAAGACCGCAAGACATTGCCCCTCCACGAGCCCGGGCAGTTCCTGCCAATCCGTTTGAAGATCCCCGGTCAGGATTCGGCAGTCACCCGCACCTACACTGTCTCGGAGGCGCCGACCGGTGACCATTACCGGTTGTCGATCAAACGCGAAGGCGGAGATGCACTGGTGTCGAACTTCTTTCATCGCGACGTCAAGCCAGGCTTTGAACTGGAAGCGATGGCTCCCCGTGGCAAGTTCGTGCTCGATCCATCAAGTGATCGACCGGTCGTGTTGATCTCTGGCGGCGTGGGAACCACCCCGATGATCGCAATGGCCAATCACATCATCAATGAAGGCAGGAGGACGAGAAATTTTCGCCGGACAATATTCATTCATGGCGCCCGCAACGGGAAGGTGCATGCATTTGGCGAGCACATGCGACAGTTGGCAGCACAACATGAAAACCTGACCGTTCACATTCGCTACAGTGAACCGGGTGGAGACGACCAGATTGGTGTGACCCATGATAGTGAAGGTCACGTTGACATCCGTCTGCTCAAGCAGGTCTTGCCATTCGACGACTATGATTTCTACCTTTGCGGGCCGCCGCCGTTCATGCAGGCGCTTTTCGATGGCCTGACCAGTCTCGGTGTTCGCGATGAGCGGATCCACTACGAATCGTTCGGCCCAGCCACGGTGCTCAGACCTTATCCGCATTCGAAGGAAACGGCGGCTCATGGCCCCATCGGCGAGCCGGTTCCGGTTCGCTTCGCAGGTTCCGACATCGAGGTCGCCTGGACGCCGGACAAAGGAACGTTGTTGGAGTTGGCGGAAGCTTCCGGACTGGAGCCGGCCTTCTCCTGCCGGGCGGGCAATTGTGGCACCTGCGCAACCCGTCTGAAATGTGGTGCGGTGGACTATATTGAAGAACCCATCGGTCCGCGTGGTGACGATGAAGTCCTGATTTGCTGCTCGACACCTCGCTCAAGCACCGGTGGTTCCAGCTGCGGCCAGAATCAAGGCGTGATCCTCGAACTTTGAGCTTTTCGCAGATGCGCTGATCTCGGTTTTGCAAATCGTGGAATATTCATTTCGGGATTTTGCCCCTAATCGCGGCCTCGCGAACCTCCTAACTATTTGAGCACCAGGCACCCATCCACGGCCTCAATATTAGGACCCACTTTTCCAAAGGAGATCACACGTGACCAAAGTCTCAACAGACGCCCAAGAGCGAGAGAATATCGTCAAAGTCCTTGAACGGTACGTCGACGGTGCGCGATCAGGCAGAGGCAATGAGATGAAGTCGGCCTTTCACGAGGACGCGACCATCTTTGGCTATATCGGTGATGATCTTTTCGCCGGGCCCATTCAAAAGCTGTTTGATTGGAATGATCAAAATGGCGCGGCAAAAGACCTCAAAGTCGATATCGCCAGCATCGATCTGAACGGCACCATCGCCACAGTTCGCCTGGAGCTTGATAACTGGACTGGTTACCGGTTCACGGACCTGTTCACCCTTCTGAAAATCGGCGACGACTGGACCATAGTGAACAAGGTCTTCCATTTGCACGCCTGAGCGATCGCCTGCCCCGGTCCTGTCGTGGCTCAATCCGCTTGCCTCACGCATGTTCCATGCCGTGCATCGGCGAATAGCCCTCCTGCGAGATCCAGCTTTTTGGCTCGCCCTGATACTCTACGCCCGGATTGCCCATCACGGTTGTGCGCCACATCACGCGCGGATGGCGCTTGGCGTCATACCAGGTGGCGGCATGTAATAGGCAGCGGTTGTCACCGATCACCAGATCCCCCGGCGACCATTCGTGAACATAGACAAATTCAGTCCGTGTCGCATGGTGCAGCAGATGGCGCAGCAATGCAGCGCCTTCACATTCCGGTCCGGTCCCGAGCCCTTCGATTGGTCCTTCGACGAAGTCCATTTGATTTTCATCACAGATATAGAGGCTCGGCCGGTCGGTATCTGGATGAAACCGCACAAGCGGATGGCGCTGTGGCAGTTGGTGGGCCAACAAGGATTTCGGCTCAACACCTGCGCGAACATCAGCCGGTCTGCGACCGATCCAGCTCGGCGCATGAATGCCGTTCAGATGCCTGATCCGGTCCTGAAGACCACGGTCAAGCGCTGCATAAGCTGCACTGCAATCAGCATAGAGCGTCTGCCCTTGGTTGCTGGGCGGTGTTGTGACGCCATAAAGCAGCGAGAAGTCTGGCGGCGGACGGCGATAGCTCTGATCCGTATGCCAGTTGCTCTGATGCGGGTATTGCACCACCAGCCCGCCGATCGCGCCAGGCCCCGGCGCAGGTTTCGGCGGCGGCGGATGGTTGCACGGTGGCGTGTTAGACAGAACCAGGATCTCTGGAACTTGATCGTGAAAGAACCGCGCCGCGGTTAGCGTCCCACGGTAATTCTCGACTTCGGGACCGAGCACCCTGGAGATCCGAACTAATTGTTCCGGTGCATGGTTAAGGGCCGTGAGACCTTTGACCACCATCAACCCACCGGCTCTTGTGAGATGGCCACGGATCAGATCACCTGCAGCTACGAAGGCATCAATCGACTCTTCGATTGAGCCGTCACCAAACGTCGCAACAACTCCGAATGACGAATGATCCAGTGAGTGAAATGTCGGGTCGGTTGAAACCATGTTGGGTTGGGCTCCCCGTAAACGTCTTCGGAAACGAAATGTCCACCGGTCTCACGCTCCATTGCAATCCTAAGTTTGAATGCCGATTAAACGCAACGCGAAGTGTAAGGCAGCCAAGGGCCCGCAGCCCTTCGTCCACATCGTGGTCTACTGTGCGATGCCTGAGCAACCGGACCAGATTGGTCTTTCATGAGTTTCGACCGCTAACTACACTGGCAGCAACATGAAATGGGCCTCAACACTGCTTGCGGCGTTTTTGTGCATCGCGGCAACCTCACCACGAACAGCCCGCGCTCAAACAGTGGTTTCCATTGAGCTGGTACTTGCGGTGGATGCCTCGTCCAGCGTCGACTATCACGAGTACGGTCTGCAAATGCGTGGCATTGCCCATGCTTTCAGAACGCCGGAGGTTATCGATCTCATCGGCAGTTCCGGTGGCGTCGCTGTCACGCTGATCCAGTGGTCGAGTTGGGCCAATCGCGACCGCGCGATACCCTGGCGTCTGCTGCGCGATGAAGCCTCGGTGCTGTCCTTTGCTGCAGAGGTTGAGCGCAGCAACCGCGTCTCAGTCGGCAGCCTGACCGGCATCGGCACCGCCATCAGCGCTTCGCTGCAGGCAATCGCCGACAATCAGTTCATCGGCCGGCGGCGGAAAATAGATGTATCCGGCGACGGCCAGAACAATGTCGGTCTACCCCTCGAGCAGGCGCGCAAGCTCGCCCGCTCGCATGGCGTGACGGTCAACGCGTTAGCGATTGAGACCGATTTTGCCAATCTCACTTCCTACTTCCGTGATCAGATCATTAGCGGCCCGGATGCCTTCGTCATCACCGCCGCCGATTACCAGGACTTCGCCCGCGCTATGCAAGTCAAACTGCTGCGCGAACTGGCCACGACGATCAGCCTGACAGCACCGCCCAGTCTCAAACGGGCAATGCTCCACCACCGCTGATAATCTCAGCGTATGTGCCGTTAATCGCTGGACAATCCGGTCCGTCGGGAGTTACCTGGCCGGTTTTCTGTACCAAAGAAGCATCCCATGGGAATCCCCAAGAACGAAAGTCCTCAGCGTGTTGCCCTCCCACGGGATGCTAACCGATTGTCATCGGGCCCACGTCATGCCGCCGCTAGCCATTGGCTGCCATCAGCATTTCCGCCCGGGCCGGGATTTCGATATCGACGGTCAGCGTCGAGATCGCGTCTTCGCTCTGCATACTGACTTGAACCAGGTCCGGTTCAACCGACAGGCGCTGGCAGATGACCGCCAGGATCTCCTCGCGCAGAATATCCACCAGATCCGAATGGCCGGCCGTGGTGCGTTCGTGCGCCAGTAGAATCTGCAGCCGCTCGCGTGCCACCGGAGCGGAACCGCTGCGTCTGAAGAAGTTCAACAGGTTCATGCGGCCCTCCCGAAGAGCGTGCCGAACAGGGTCCGCTTTACGACGGGAATATCCATCGTCACGGTCTCGCCATCGAGCCGGCGCGCTGCATCTTGATAGGCCCTTGCCGGTGCGCACGACGGGTTGGACAGGGTGACCGGCGAGCCGATATTGGAGGCATTGAGCACATCCCGGCTTTCCGGTACGACGCCGAGCAATGGCAGCGACAGGATCTCCAGCACGTCATCGATCGACAGCATCTCGTTGCGTTGTGCCCTGGCCGCATCGTAGCGCGTCAGCAGCACGTGCTTTTCGATTGTTTCGTCGCGTTCCGCCTTAACCGTTTTGGAATCCAACAGGCCAATGATCCGGTCCGAATCCCTGACCGATGAAATCTCGGGATTGGTCGCAATCACCGCTATATCTGCGTGGCGCATGGCCAGGATCGCGCCGCGTTCGATGCCGGCCGGGCTGTCGCAGATCACCCAATCGAATTTCTCACGCAGCTGATCCATCACCCGCGCCACACCCTTTTCAGTAAGGGCATCCTTGTCACGGGTCTGTGATGCCGCCAGTAGTGACAGCGAGCTGAGTCGCTTGTCCTTGATCAATGCCTGCTGCAGCTTGGCGTTACCTTGGATGACATTGATAAAGTCATAGACCACGCGGCGCTCTGCACCCATGATCAGATCGAGATTGCGCAAGCCGACATCAAAATCGACAACGCACACCGCCTGCCCGCTCAGCGCCAGTGCGGCACCCAATGCCGCGGTCGTCGTGGTCTTGCCCACGCCGCCTTTGCCCGAAGTTACCACTAAGACCTTCGCCATGTCCGTTTTCTCCTTTCTTGTCAGCCTTGCGCTGTCGTCATCAAAACCTGTCCGTCAAGCCAGGCCTGGATGGCTTGGCCGCGCAGTTCGGATTCCAATTCGTCCGCCGTCTTATAGAGGCCGCCTATGGCCAGCAGTTCCGCCTCTAAACTGTTGCAGAAGATCCTTGCCTTCTTATTGCCTTTCGAGCCGGCAATAGCGCGTCCGCGCAAGCTGCCATAAACATGGATTGACCCGCCGGCGATCAGTTCGGCACCGGATGCAACGGAGCCGGTCACCGTGATGTCGCCACGGGGAAATACGATTGACTGACCGGAGCGCACCGAACCTTCAAGCATCATCGAGGTTGGTTCTGCCTCGGCCGGCACGTCGGCGACCTCTTCGGTGTCCCGGTCATCGCCGCTCAAAGTCTCCACGACGCTCATCGGCTTGCCGCCGCTCGGCAGCGGTCCGAGCATCGGTCCAACCCAGGTCGGGTTGACCCCTTCGGCGCCGATGATCCTCAGGTTGCGCGCTTCGAGTTGCGCCAACAGACCCGAGACCTCGACCTTGGTGAGCCTGACACGGGAGAAATCGACGACCAGCGGTCGGCCGTCGAAGAAACCATTCGACCGGGCGATCCAGTCGTCTAGTTCACTTATCCAATCGGACAGGGGAAGCTCTGGCGTCAACACGAACGCGAGGAACGAGCGACCGACAATCCGAAACAATCGCTGAGAGCACACTGCTACTGACACAACCACCTTCGCTTTCCCCAGCAAGCCGATTAGGTGGCGGTTCGGTTAACAACACCTTAACAAAACGTGACTATTCCGTTACGTCATCCAGGCAATATCAAGGAGAAATTGTGGCAGGCGCGGCGCGGCCGGCCGCACGGGCGTCAAATATGGGGCAGGTCTCGACACGCCCGGCGACATAGGTTGCCAAGTGTTTTCGACCCCTCATACGTGCACGTGCATGCGCCTGGCCGTGTGGATTTTTTCCGGACAAGTCTGGATTACTTGTAACACCTCCATTTCGCCGTGTGGCTTGCCCTGCAGACTCATCGGATGCAACCGTCCGCCTGCAGCGATCGTCCCTTCCCTTTGAAGTAGACAGGGTGAACAAGTGATCGAACACACCTTGAGGATCAAAAGCACAGCGGCAATACCGCCCTCATGATTGCTTCTTGCTCAGTAACTGTCATTTTCAAGCCGTACACAGCCTAACCCCGCCGTCTAAAACGTCGTTGCAACGACGATTCAGAGTTGGTCCGCTGAACATTGTGGACTCAAGATTCGTCCAAATGCCACGGATCAACCTGTTTAACGCGAGTGATCGGCGCTACTTCAGCATCGAACGCCTTGAAATGGCCGGAGGCGAGGTGAGCATCGAACGCCTCCCGGTTGTCGTAGATCTCATAGAGAAACACACGCTCCGGCTGGTCAGGATTGGTGCAGACATCGAAGCGCTGGCATCCCGGTTCACGCGCGAGGCTGTCCTCGGCCTGCCGGCGCACCCGGTTAACGAAGCTTTCGGCACTCGCCGGCTCGACCTCGAACAGCACGGTCACGACATACATGGAAGCAAACCCCCTGTGTGGAGTGAATTTTGCACTAGATGAGCCAACTAAATCGATTTAGAATACGAAAATCAAGCCAGCAGGGGCATTTCTTATGAAGATTGATCTGAGTCAGATTCGCTTTGTCGGCGCGAATTTGAAGCGGCCAGAATGCGTTGTCGCGCATGCTTCAGGATTGCTCCTGGTGCCTGATTGGACCGACCCGGGCGGCATCAGCCTGATCCCGCCTTGCGGAAAGGTCCGGTCAATTCTTGCCACCCGGCCCGGTCCCGGCGTCGATCTGCCGCTGCGTGCCAATGGCATCGCTCTGGAACCGGGCGGTACCGTTCTGATCGCCCACCTTGGCAACGATCGCGGCGGAGTCTACCGGTTGTGGCCGGACGGGCGCGTTGAAGTGGTCACAGATCGCGTCGCCGGCTCGCCGATGCCACCGGCCAACTTTGTTTTGCGGGACACCGGGGGCCGCTTGTGGGTGACCGTCTCCACCACCAAGGTGCCCCGCGCACTCGACTATCGGCCGGACGCGGCAACAGGCTTTATCGCGCTGCATGAAGGCGGCGAGACTCGCGTTGTTGCCGATGGCCTCGGTTATACCAATGAGTGCCTGCTGTCCGAAGATGAGAACACGTTGTGGGTCAATGAAACCTTCGCCCGGCGGCTCACCGCCTTTAAGGTTGACGGCAACACGTTGACCGATCGGCGCGTCATCACTGAATTCGGTCCTGGCACTTTTCCGGACGGACTCGCACCGGCAGCGGATGGATCAATTCTGATCACGTCAATCATTTCCAACCGCGTACTCCGCGTATGGCCCGACGGCACAATTGAAACCCTGCTTGAGGATTCCAATGCCAGCCATCTTGAATGGGTCGAAGCGGCCTTCCAAGCCGGCAAAATGGGCCGTCCGCACCTCGACGGCATCAAGTCGGTTTGCCTCAAGAACATTTCCAATCTCAGCTTTGGCGGCCCGAACCTTGCCACGGCCTATCTCGGCTGCCTACTCGGTGACCGGATTGCTGCCTTCGATTGCCCCCTGCCCGGTCGGCCGTTGCCGCACTGGGAGTGCGATCTCGGTCCGCTCGCCGACCATCTCAAGGAATCCGTATGACAAATCTCGTCGACTTCCGCATCGCTCTTTTCCCCGGCGATGGCATTGGCAACGAGATCACCGCTCCGACGGTGCGTCTGCTCGACAAGATCGCCGCCCGTGTCGGCGGCTTTTCGTTCACTTGGCAGCATTGCGACGCCGGCGCCGATTGCTACCTTGATCAGGGGACCGCCCTGCCCGCTCGGTCGTTCAGGTCCGCCGCCGCGGCCGATGCCATCCTGCTCGCCGCCATGGGGCTGCCGACAGTGCGCTATCCCGACGGCCGTGAGGTCACACCGCAGATCGACCTGCGCATGGAACTCGGTCTTTACGCTGGCGTCCGGCCGGTTAAACCGATCCCCGGCGTGCGCCCGCTCCTCGCCGACGCCAGGGCGCACAATATCGACTATGTCATCCTGCGCGAGTCGACCGAAGGTCTCTTCGCGCCGCAGGCACCGGGCATCCGCGATGGCGACCGGGAAGCCCGCGAGACAATGGTCATTACCAGGGCGACCTGCGAAAAGCTGTTTGATTTTGCCCTCAACCTTGCCGCAGAACGCGGTCAGCAGCGCAAGGTCACCTCGGTCGACAAGGCCAATGTTTTCATAGCGTTCTCTCTGTGGCGCGAGATCTTGATGGAGCGCGCCGCAAACCATCCAGACGTCACGGCCGACTGTGCCTATGTCGATGCCTTTGCAATGACCATGGTGCAAAAACCCTGGGTCATCGATGTGGCGGTCACTGAGAACATGTTCGGCGACATCCTGTCTGATCTCGGCGCCGCCTTGATGGGTGGCATGGGCTATGCGCCCTCGGCCGATATTGGCGATGACCATGCCGTATTCCAGCCCTGTCATGGCTCAGCACCAGATATCGCCGGCAAGGGACTAGCCAACCCCACGGCGATGATCCTGTCGGCCGCTATGATGCTTGAATGGTTGGGCAAGAAGCATCAGCTGAACGATGTCACAAAGGCAGGCGCGATCCTGCGCCGGGCCGTGGAAATGGCCTTTGTCGGCGGCGATCTGGTCACTCGCGAACTTGGTGGCAATGCCGGTACCGACACCGTGTTTGCAGCCGTTGAGAATGCTCTGGAGCGGATCGATGCCTGACTCAAAGACACCCGTGCGCGTTGCTGTCGTCGGGGCCGGCTATTTCGGCAGTTTTCACTATGACGCCTGGAGCCGCATGCCCGAAGTCGAGCTGGTCGGAATCTGCACCCGATCTGCAACCCGAGCCGGTCCGCTTGCCGAGCAATATGGCAACCCCGGCAAGCCGTTGCCGGTGTTCCACGATGCCGCCGTATTGGCTTTGCACATCGCGCCCGATATCGTCGACATCACAGCGCCCCCCGAGACCCACTTGGACCTGATCCGAGCCCTCGTCCCCCGGGTTGGGCATATCATCTGCCAAAAGCCATTTTGCGGCGGCGTCGAAGGCGCGCGCCAGGCGATTGAGCTTTGCAACCAGCATGGCACCCGCATTGCGGTCCATGAAGACATCCGGTTCCAGCCTTGGTATCGCGAGATCAGGCGGCTGCTTGATGCGGGCACCCTGGGCGACCTTTACCAGGTGACCTTCCGCCTGCGCCCCGGCGATGGCCAGGGTCCGGAAGCCTATCTCGACCGGCAACCCTATTTCCAGAAGATGCCCCGCCTCCTGGTTCATGAGACCGCCATTCACTGGATCGATACCTTCCGCTACTTGCTGGGCGAGGCCACTGGAGTGTTTGCCAGACTGTCACGGCTCAATCCGGTGATCGCAGGTGAAGATGCCGGCCTCATCCTGTTCGATTTCGAAAACGGTACGCGCGGGCTCTTCGATGGCAACCGACTATCGGATCATATCGCCGAAAACCGCCGCCGCACCATGGGCGAACTTACCATCGAGGGCTCCGCAGCCACACTGCGCCTTGATGGCGATGCCCGCCTGTGGCTGCGCCACTTCGGCACCAATGACGAGTCCGAGCACGCCTATGATTGGCACGACCACCTGTTCGGTGGTGACTGCGTCTACGCCTGCAACCGCCACATTTTTGAGGCGTGGAGGCAAGGTCATGACGCAGAAACCGAGGCCACCGCTTACATCCGCAACCAGATCATCCAGGAAGCGGTCTACGAGAGTGCCGAAAGTGGCCAGTACATGGTTGTCTAATACGTCGCCCGTCCACCGGACAGATCAAACACGCCCGCCGTGGTGAAACTGCACTCGCTCGAACACAGCCAGGCGACCAGCGCCGCCACTTCTTCGACCTTGACAAATCGTCCCCGCGGCACCTTTGAGAGCATATAGTTGATATGTTCTTCCGTCATCTGATCGAAAATTGCGGTGCGTGCCGCCGCCGGTGTCACACAGTTGACGGCAATGTCGTGCCCGGCCAGTTCCTTGCCGGCCGATTTGGTGAGCGCGATGACGCCGGCCTTGGCCGCTGAATAGGCCGAAGCATTTGGGTTGCCCTCCTTGCCGGCAATCGAGGCTACATTGACGATGCGGCCATAGCCACTTTCGACCATCGCCGGGATCACCGCCTTCAGGCAGTAGAACACACTGTCGAGATCGGTGCGCACCACGCGTTGCCATTCTTCGATGGGATAGTCGGCAATCGGCGCATTGGCGCCGGCGATGCCGGCATTGTTGACGGCTATATCGATGCGACCGAGAATTTCAACGGTCTGGTCCCTGGCCGATGCCACCGCCGTCCAATCGGTTACGTCAACTTCGACGAATCCGGCACCAATCTCTTTAGCTGTTTGGGAGCCAAGAGCCCGGTCAAAATCCCAAATGACAGCCTCGGCACCTGAGACGATCAGCCGCTCGGCCACCGCCCGGCCAATGCCCTGTGCGGCCCCCGTCAC
>JAEKFU010000359.1 GCA_016522385.1 Pseudomonadota bacterium | reverse complement strand
GATCTACACGACAGACTTCTACCAATAAATTTTTATTAGTAACGGGACCTTCGACAATACCAAGGTCAATCATACTATTCTCGATCATCGATACGATGCCTTCAGTATTCGATACTTTCAGCCGCAGTTGGATATCTGGATATTGTTTAGTGAATCCACTTAGTAAACTAGGAAGCATGTATTCAGCAATGGTAGTGCTTGCCCCAAGCGTTAATGCTCCACTTACATCCCCTGTTAACTCTTTAACAGAATTTTCCATTTCTGCATAAAGTTCAAAAATTTCTTCTGCATACTCATATGATTTGCGTCCTGCTTCTGTGAGCGTAACGCGATTATGTGTGCGATCAAATAAACGTGTATTAAAGTGTTCTTCGAGTTGTCGCACTTGGAAAGTTACGGCAGGCTGCGTCATGTGCAATGTCTCAGCTGCCTTGGTGAAGCTGAGCAACTTTGCAACGGTGTAGAAAACCTGTAATCGTCGATCTGCCATATTCGCTTCTAGGGGTGCCCATTCATAAAATTTATGAGGTAGTATAGCACCTGAATTGTTAACTTATGCGCATGTTTTTTTAGAAGAATTAGTGTGACAGAAGGCACAAAACCGCACACCATTGATTTCAGCCCAGAACAGAGCCCTAAGTTTCGTCATTCGAAATCACCCGTCTAGCCTTCCAACTTTATGATTTTGACCATATCTAACCATAAATTTTGCTAGACTAAACCAGTTGAATTGCGAATATTTATAGAATCATGATCATGAAAACACTTTTAGCTACTTTTTTGGCACTTGCGGTCTGCATGGTGGCTAACGCTGGTACCGTCTACAAGTGGGACGAAGATGGCAGGACCATATACAGCCAAACCCCACCATCACCTGGAGTAAAGTTTGAGGTTATTGTTGAAGAAAATATTGGCAAATCCACATCGGTCGCCAACGCCGAACCAAGATATTCTAATAGTTCATTTGAGCAGCGTCGTGACGAACGCCTACAAAAGAAACAAGAGAAAGAAGTTCTTGAAGAGAGCAATCGAATCAAGCAAGAAAACTGCGCAATTGCTCAAAATAATATGCAATCCTTAACCAGTCGCGGGCAAGTTACCATTAAAGATGGCGACATCTATCGTAAACTGAGCGAAGAAGAGCGACAAACGCAGATACAGCAAACCCAGGGCCAAATCGAAGAGTTTTGCCAAGGCTAATTTTCTAGCCTATTTAAATTTCCCAGATTCTTTACTATATAAACTTGCCAAGACTCAACTTGGCAGCTTATATTCCTTGTTCTGTACGATCATAATATGAATGTATTTTCTTGTTGTGTTTAGACACTATCACTGCTTATTCACGTCATATATTAAGTTGCCCAATGAGATTTGCTTAGAACACTAAATTATTTATGCGTGTAAGCCAATTTCCATTATTTACACTTAAAGAAGCTCCTGCAGATGCCGAGGTCATTAGCCATCAATTAATGTTGCGCTCCGGTATGATCCGTCGTCTTGCTGCCGGCCTATACACATGGCTTCCATTGGGATTGCGCATCTTACGTAAAGTCGAAAATATTATTCGTGAAGAAATGAATAAAGTGGGTGCAATCGAGTTGTTAATGCCGTCTATTCAACCTGCAGAATTATGGCAAGAATCCGAACGTTGGAATCAGTATGGTCCTGAATTGTTGCGCATTCAAGATCGCCACGATAGAGAATTCTGTTACGGCCCTACTCATGAAGAAGTCATTACTGACCTAGTTCGGCGTGAAATTCGTAGCTATAAACAATTACCGATCAACTTTTATCAAATCCAAACCAAGTTTCGTGATGAAATTCGACCTCGTTTTGGAGTTATGCGTGCACGCGAATTTAGTATGAAAGATGCCTATTCATTTCATACTACTAAAGAGTCATTGGAAGAAACCTATCAAGTGATGTATGACACATATAGCAATATTTTCAATCGACTGGGCTTAGAGTTTCGTGCAGTAGAAGCAGACACCGGTAGTATTGGAGGCAATGCTTCACACGAATTCCATGTGTTAGCTGAATCTGGTGAAGATGCAATTGCTTTTTCATCACATGGGAGTTACGCCGCAAATGTTGAACTTGCGCCAACCTCACCCACAGAACAATGTAATGAGTCGCCCGCACAAGCACTTGAAAAGATTGCAACTCCTAATCAACATAGTATTGAGGAGGTCTGCAAGTTTTTAAATATTTCCGCACAACAAGTTGCTAAAACCCTGATTGTCAAAAGCGACAACCCTGAAGAAGACAATCCTCTAATAGCTTTAGTCTTACGTGGAGATCACGAACTTAATGCTGTTAAGGCACAGAAACTAGAGGGTGTAGCGAACCCTCTTGAGTTTGCCAGTGAAAGTGAGATTGAAAAATCTCTGGGTTGCAAAATCGGCTCCATTGGTCCACTACAGTTAAAATGCCCTATCCTGATTGATCACGCCGCTTTAGCGCTAACCAATTTTGCCTGTGGTGCCAACCAAGATGGCTTCCACTACCAAGGAGTGAATTGGAAAAGAGATGCATCCAAAATAAAAGAGCCTAGAAGTGTGGATCTACGCAAAATTGTTGAAGGAGACCCTAGTCCAGATGGCAATGGCACTATTCAAATTAAACGCGGAATCGAAGTAGGCCATATATTCCAGCTTGGTGATAAATATAGCCAGGCATTAAAAGCTAGTGTGCTAGGAGCTGATGGCAAAGAACAAATTATTACTATGGGATGTTACGGCATTGGCGTTACACGTGTGGTGGCTGCCGCCATCGAACAAAACTTTGATGAACAAGGTATTATATGGCCTTCCTCAATTGCACCTTTTGATATTTCCTTAATACCTATTAATTTAAAGAAGTCCGATCAAGTGAAGGCTACTTGTGAGCAAATGTATACTGATCTACAGAATCGAGGTTTAGAGGTTTTGTTTGATGATCGCGATCAACGAGCTGGATTGTTATTTGCTGATCACGAATTAATAGGCACTCCTCATAGAATTGTAGTAAGTGAACGGGGTTTAGAAAATAGCGAAATTGAATACAAAGGTCGACAAGATACAGAAGCACAAAAAATACCAATGACTAAAATTTTAGACTTCTTGCAAAATAAAATAACCAGAAATTAAATAAACTTTCATGAAACTTATTAATGAAATTAATTAT
>JAEKFU010000233.1 GCA_016522385.1 Pseudomonadota bacterium | reverse complement strand
ATGTCGAGCGAGTTGATTCAAACCACATTCCTGCCCGCTGCCGTGATCAAACAGTGACAATTTGCTTGCGTTATCGCTCGATTGATTTGAGGCGAGACAGACCGATTAATCAATTGTCGCAAAAATTGTCGCAGCGATGCATGATCTTGTTAGGAAAAGACTGGTACTTTTCCCGTCATGCTCTGGTTTTTCACATGGTACTCGATTATGTCTGTGTTAGTTCGACAAGTGTTCGCACGACGGGCAGATAGGGATCCTATAAGGCACATGAATACCAAATCGGCGATTTTCGCAGCAGCCGCTGTGTTATTGGCTGGCGCCGCAACGCCGGCCCAGACCGCACAGAAAAATCTTGAATTTGAACTAAGTTCTGCATCCGGTAACTACCTAGTCGGGGTTTACGCGTCTAAACTACGCGATACCGATACCGCGGCAGATTTTCTTGGCCGAGCCCTGAATGACGATCCTAACAACAAGACGCTCGTGGAAAGGGCGTTTATCCTAAGCCTATCTTCAGGTTTCATCGACCGTGCCGAGGCGCTTGCCGAGCGCGTGGTGCGATTCAATAAGCGCCACCGAATGTCGCATGTTGTGCTAGGATTGAGAGACGCACGCAAGAAACGCTTTGAGTCCGCTCGAAAGCACTTCAGGCAGGCTGCCTACACCCCGGTGGGCGAATTGACTTCGGCATTGCTTGAAGCCTGGTCATACGCGGCCCAGGGCAAAACGGTCGAAACGTTCGCAGCGTTGGAATCACTCAACAAGAATGAGGCCTTCAGCAATTTCAAAGTGTTCCATGGCGCCCTGATTGCCGATTTTCTTGGATTGCCGAGCCGTGCTGATGCCGCCTACAAAAAGGCTGACGAACGGGCCGGAACGACTTTGCGTGTTGTTCAGTCCTATGGCGACTATTTGCAGCGAACCGGACGCAAAGACGAAGCGATAGAAGTTTTTGAAAAATATCTGGCCACGGGTCGCCGGAGTCCGATTGTTCGTGCCGCACTCGAAAATCTTCAAAAAGGCAAAAAGCTGGACAAGTTCATTACGTCGGCTTCGGACGGTATGGCCGAGGCCATGTTCTCGATCGCCAGTGCCTTGTCTGATGAGCAGAATATCGATGTTTCGCTAATCTATGTGCAATTGGCTATGTCGATGCGGCCTGAATTCGATGTTGCACGAGTGCTCCTTGGCGAGATTTATGAAGACACGAAACGTTATGCGAAAGCCGTCGAAACCTTTAAATTGGTGTCGGCCGATTCCGCGCTTCGCCCGAATGCCGAGATTCAGATTGCCGTCAATCTCGATAATCTTGAGCAATCCGACGAGGCGATCGAAACCTTGCGTGCCTTCATCAAACGCGAGCCATCGAGCTATGATGCCAACGTAACGCTCGGCAATATCCAGCGTTCGCACGAAAAATGGACCGACGCCGTCGACAGTTATTCGCGGGCGCTTGAACTGGTCCCGGAAATCAATCAGAACCACTGGACGTTGCTCTATTTCCGCGGCATAGCCTATGAGCGCAGCAAGCAATGGGCACTGGCTGAGCCAGATTTTCTCAAGGCGCTCGAATTGCAGCCTGACCAGCCCGCGGTACTGAACTATCTCGGTTACTCGTGGATCGAAAAAGGTCTCAAACTGAAAAAGGCCATAAAGATGGTCGCCAAAGCGGTCGAGCTCAGGCCCAATGACGGTTATATTGTCGACAGTCTGGGCTGGGCACATTACCAGCTTGGCGAGTTTGAACGCGCCGTCAAGCATCTTGAGCGCGCCGTTGAATTGCGCCCTGAGGACCCAGTTATCAACGATCACCTTGGTGATGCATATTGGCGTGTTGGCCGCAAACTGGAGGCGAAGTTCCAGTGGCGTCACGCCAAGGACAACAAGCCGGAAGAAAAGGACCTAAAGGTGATCGAACAGAAATTGCTCAAGGGGTTGCCAGAAATCGAGCCACCGGCGCCGTCGGCCAACGGAACCGACCCGTCCAAGTCGTGAATGGCGGGTTAAGGCTCCCGATCACCGAAAAAGCCTGCGCCAAGATCAACCTTGCGCTGCATGTGGTCGCGCGTCGCACGGACGGATACCACATGCTTGACAGCCTGGTTGCGTTTGCCGAATTCGGCGACCTCCTGACATTCGAATCGGCACCGCAACTGACGCTTGAAGTTGTCGGACCGTTTGCCCACGAACTCGCGGATGTGTCGTGTAATATCGCGATCAGGGCTGCCGAAGCCATGCTCGATGCCTGGCCTGGACAAATTCGCGCGGCCGCGATCCGGCTTGAGAAGAACTTGCCTGTGGCATCGGGTATTGGCGGCGGCTCGGCCGATGCCGCCGGTGCAATGCGTGGCCTAATGCGCTTGAGCGACGTATCGGGCGATCAGGCAAAACTTGAACGACTTGCCCTGCAGCTTGGTGCCGACGTGCCGGTCTGTCTTTACCCGCGCGCGTGCCGCATGGGCGGAATCGGCGACAAAGTTGAGCGGCTTGCCAAGTTTCCCAAGTTTCCCGCCATTTTGATTAACCCGCGGAATCCGATGCGGACACCGGATGTTTTTGCTCAGCTGGCCATTGCAAAAGGTTCAGCGGCAATGCCCGCCATGCCGGACCTGCCGAAAGATACCAGCCCGTCCGGTTGGGTATCCTGGTTGTCTTCCTGCCGCAATGACCTGCAACAAGCCGCCATTTCCCAGGCTCCGCAAATTGGAACGGTATTGGACGCATTAGGCGCCATGCCGGGCTATGTCCTGGGTCGCATGTCAGGCTCTGGTGCCACATGCTTCGGTCTTTATGAAACAAGGAATGCGACAGCCGCAGCTGCTAGCCGCATACGCGCCGAGCATCCCGATTGGTGGGTGCGTCCAACTCTTATAGGTTGAGCCGCAGGCTTAACGCGACTTGCGTTAGTGCGTCCTTGCTATGCAGAACTCGACGGCTTCCAGCAGAGCGGCCTTATGGGCGGTGTTCGGGAAAATCGCCATGGCATCTTTGGCAATTGCCCCGTAATGGCGGGCACGCTCGATCGTGTCGTGAATGGCATTATGCTTTTCAACCAGCGCGACGGCGGTTGCCAAATCACCTTCGGCTTGCGCATCGCTCTCCAGCGCCCGTTTCCAGAAGTCGCGTTCTTCCCCGCTGCCACGACGATAAGACAGCACGACCGGTAGCGTGATTTTGCCTTCGCGAAAATCGTCACCGACCGATTTGCCCAGT
>JAEKFU010000192.1 GCA_016522385.1 Pseudomonadota bacterium | reverse complement strand
GGGCGCGCCATAGGCGTGTTGCCTTGCCGGGCGTCCAGCCTGCGATCTCCAGCAGAAGTTTCTGACGGATTGCCGTGGCGAATTCCTGCTTGTCGCGAATTGAAAGCACAAACGCACCGGCTCCCCCGATAACGCAATCTTGGTAGTAGCGATCAAGATCCGGCAGATCGAAGTAAGTGTATATGCCAGTGCTGGGTCCAAGTTGAATAGCTAACCCGTTGATGACGATGCCGGAGGCGACAACGCGATCACGGGCAGGTTCGACGGGGCTTCCCGTGTTGTTTGGACCATCGCCAGAGACATCAATGACCCGTCTCGAACCTTCGACCGGTGAGGTTGCAAACAGTCGGCTGGACACCAAGACAGCCTCAGAGATCGATGTCAAAAGTGCACGTTCTATCGGCTTGCTGGCCAAAGCCTCAGCGAAGGCATGAGCATCCTTGGATGAACCGATGACTTGCCACGGGATGACGACGGACTGGACGCGGCTGCCTGCCCACTCGACATAGGTGACAGCGATACGTCCGTTGAGACCACTCTTGATCGCATTTAGAATGCTGGGATCACGGAACGCAGCAACATAGCCGTCGCGCTGCAGGCGCTGTTCATCCCTATCCATCGATAGTGAGACATCAACGGCGAGGACAAGCTCGAGATCAACTTTCTCCTTGCTGCCAGCTGGGTTCTGCGCACCCGACAGGGCAAGAAAAGCCATCAAGAAGGCTGCAATGAGACATTTCGTTCCAACCATAACACGCCTCACATGCCAACAGGCAAAACCACCCAGTTTTGTCAATACTGGTATCGGGCAATAAGAGCGCCTTATCCCGCCACCAATGGCATGGTGATCAGTTAGGACCGTTGTTCACCCCATTACCAACCTTAATTTCTCAATGGCTGCGCCGCGGCCTTGAATTGAACGGTCAGCCAAAGCTTGTCGGTGTCGGTAGAGAAACTTTCCGCATGATACGAGGCATATTGCAGCCCAAGATGGACGGCGCCGTATTCGGTGACGATCTTCTTGAACACACCCGCGTCCCACTCCCAGCCGTAATGACTGCCTCCCTTGTCAGCCCAAAACTGATGGTATCCCGCCTTGATGACCAAATTCGACAGCCAGCCTTCATCCGGTAGCTTTACATCGAGCGAGAGGTACAGATCTTCCAGGCCGTCCGGCGGTGTGACCAGAAATTGGTCCGTCAGGCCGTTGAACTTGTGACCTGTGGCCAGCGGTGTCTGGAATGCATTGGTGCGATCACCTTCAAGCACCTCGTAACCCGCCCTTAGCGTGAAGGCCCCGTAGCCGACGCCCCCTTCGATGCGATAATACCAGAGTTCGATATCCGACGGATTATCCGCGTAATCTTCCTGATAGGCGAGCGATCCGGCATAGAGCAGGGTCCAGTCTTCATCAAGATCATGACCGCCATCGAGCAGCACGCCGAATGAGGCAAGGTCCAGATCCGCAAAAGCGGCCGGGTCATAGTCGAGCAGCAAGGCAAATGGCGTAATCGCGATGCCCTCGACGCCATTGTAGTGGATCCGTATGCCATGGCTGTTCAGTCCCAAATCTCCAACCGGCGAATTGGTTCCGAAAATGCGTCGTACTTCATCCAGATAAATGTACTCAACCTCGGTATCTGGCAGGGCCGTGATCACGCCGCGGATCGCATCAAAAGTCTGCTCGTTCTGCCGGAAGCCGACATTGCCAATGAAGCGCGCGTTATCCCAAATTATCCGCTGGCGCCCGACCTTTAGGAGCGTATGCGGTATTGTATCTTTCCAGACCAGGTAAAGCTGATTCACCTGAAAATCTTCCGGGTCAGCGACAACCGGAAACTGAACCTTGCCGTTTATCGTGTCGTTGTATCTTTCACTCCCAATCCCCTCGACCCACTCGATGTCGAACACCGCACCGACCCCATACAAGCGGCCAGTTTCCAGACCAGCCCTTGTTCGGATGGTATTCGCCCTTGCATTCTTGGGAAAGCCGTTCTGATCGACAAACTCAAAACGATATCGCGTGTCCAGGGTAATTTCGGTATCGAGAAACAGGTTGCGCCAGTCCTCGGAACCTGCCCACGCCGGATTCGCGCCAACGGCACACAAAAGCACGACCGCAAGAGATAGGAGCGATCGGAGATGCCATTGCATAGGCCCGGTACTCATGGTGACCCCTCTGCCCGAAATTCGCCAGATGAATCTGCGAATCGACCACCACGATATCCAAGCGGGCTATGCCAGGAAACCATAAACCGATCGCATGATCCTACGGATCTGAATTGGCCGCGCTGATGCGACTCGAGTAGGCAACGTTACCGGAAATGCTTTCGCGGACAAATCTGGCACATATGATCCGCGAAAGCAGAGCGCTATACCTCTGAGAGACTGCAGCAGATCTGCACGCAGATCTTGGGAACTGGTAGCTGCGCCAGGAGCACGGCACGGCCTACAACATCGGTTTGTTCGACTGAATGGATGCGTTCGACCCGGCGATCTGACGCTTCTGCGGCGTAAGTTGACACTACGCCGCAGCGACAGCCTTTGATTTATTGGCCCGATTGCCGGCGGCGATGGCGTCCCGGCGGCGCTTGACGCGAGCGGCCTCGTCGGAGGCGCCGATTGTGGCGGTGACTAGATCGAGTTCGGCCTCGTCCTGATCGCTCAGCGGCGTCAGGGCGAGATCGCGGTATTCGTGCTTGCGCGGATCGCGGGCGATGCGTTTCATCTGAACATAGAGCCAGAGCCAGATCAGCCATAGGCCGGCGAATCCGTACGCCGTCCTGAACGCCGCCTTGGGAAAGAATACGATAGGGTTCTCGCGTGCAAGGCCAGGTCGACGGTCCTTGCGGTTGAACAGGGGCACGATGCCGCCTTCCATCTTGTATTCGCGCATTACGCCGCGGGAATTGATGATGTGCCAGGCGAGGCGCTTGATCGTGAAGAGCCGCCTGTTGCTGCCGGTGCCGAACATGCGCTTAAGGACGGTGATCATATGGTCGCGTCTGTAATAGGCCTGATGGGCGGCCTCGACGGCTTCGTCCCATTCATCATCCGACATCACAGGGTGCTTCATGACACGGTGGGTCAGATCATACTTGTTCATGTCCGGGTCGAGCCAATCGCCAGCCTCGACCATGCGCTTGTGGTCAGCACTGCCCGGCAGTGGCGTGAGATGGCTGAAATAGATCGAATCGGTAGCCAGCTCGCGCTTGATGATCTCGACATCGCGCAGAACCGATTCCTTAGTGTCGAAGGGAAAGCCGATGATGTAACCGCAGGAGATAAAAACCGGGTGCTTCTTCCAGGCTAGGAACATGTCGCGATATTCGCTGATGCGGTTCTGATTCTTCTTGGCGGCGATCAGGTTGGCGGGGTTGATGTTCTCCAGCCCGATAAAGACATGGGTGGTGCCGGCGGCAACGGCTTTGTCGATGAAATTGTCAATGCGATGGCACAGGGTGTCGACCTGGATGGCGAGTTCGAACTCCATACCTTCCTCATTGCGCAGGCGGATCAGGGTGTCGAAGGTCTCCTCCCATTGCCGGTTGCGGGCCATGTTGTCGTCGGTGATGAAGAACCGCCGGTTACCTTGGGACCAATTTACCCGCAGAATCTTTTCAAGGTCTTCGCTCGAACGGAAGCGGCTCTTGCGGCCCTGGACATTGATGATGGAACAGAAGGTGCACTGGAACGGGCAACCGCGACCCATATCAAAACTGGCAACCGACTCAAAAGAGCGGTCGATGAGCGGCTTGGGCAAATAGGGTACCGGGGCGCCCTCGATTGACGGCAGGTCGGTGACGCTGCCATAGACGGGCTTGAGGTGGCCATTCCAGGCATCACGGTAGACTCCATCGAGCCGGCCCTCCTCAGCTTCACCAAGGAAGAAACTGATGCCCATGGCTTGGGCCTCTTTAAGGTCGTCGGGCATGTCCTTCAGCATGGCCATACAGCCCGACACATGGAAGCCGCCGACGCAGACCGGAATGCCGGCTGCGAGGAATGGCTGGGCGATATCGACGGCGCGCGGGAACTGGTTGGACTGGACGCCGACCAGACAGCAGATCGCCTTGCCGCCATCGCGCCGAACCATCCTGATCAGCCGGTCGGCGCGGATGCGGGAATTGACCTCGTCCTGCGACCAGATCTTAAACTCGACATCCGCACCGAGGATATGACGATCAGCGCAATCCCGAGTCAGGCCATAGAGGCAGGCCAGTGAATTGGACGGAATGGTCGAGCGGAGCCAGCGAATTGGATAGCCACTACTGTCGTAATGCGACGGCTTGAGCAAGAGCACATGAAAAGAACGGCGCTGTGCAGCCATAGGCTGTCTGTCCCCCAACCAGCATTTTCCCCTGGCGGCAATCTAGGGAAAACCCTTACACCATTCCACAGACAATTGGTGCCCGTTTGCTTGTCGAATGTCGCCTCTTGGCGTCTTTCGGACCAACTGCACCTTGATCACCTAGCTACGCTGTTCAACGGATAACCGACAATCAAGATTCGATGTCGGTTTTTTTGCAGCGAATTCAAATGTTTAGGGGTCAACTGCAGACTCTTCAGGGCGTAGGTCGAAACATCTCAAGTTGGCCCCAACCGTACATCTGACGGTTCGGCGTGGTGCGAACGTTGCAGCGTCACGTCAGCGGATCAGGTGCTCGTAGGACCACACGAACTCCTTGTCCGT
Organism: Pseudomonadota bacterium; assembly: GCA_016522385.1. GTDB lineage: Bacteria > Pseudomonadota > Alphaproteobacteria > Rhizobiales > Aestuariivirgaceae > JABDJG01. The sequence continues at coordinate 286 of JAEKFU010000192.1, read as the reverse complement.
CAGCGGATGGTGGCACTCACGACAGGCGGTTACATCTTTTTTGATTCGTTCGCCAGAAGGACTGAAGACCGCGAACTCCCAGTCGCCGACCTTCAACGCCTCGGGGTATTCGACATCGAAGCCTTCGCCGCGCTGCATCACAACAACGGCAGCGAGTTTGTCGATGATGCGTCGGCCAAGTACGCTTTGCGTCACCTTACCGTCGGCATCGAGTTTTACGCTATATAGCTCGCCCACGAATACCGATCCGTACGGCAATTTACCATCGGACTGAACGCCCTGGACG
>JAEKFU010000154.1 GCA_016522385.1 Pseudomonadota bacterium | reverse complement strand
GTGTGGGGCAGAATTATTCATAACCTGTGCAGGGATCGTGCGTGCGGATGAATCAGCATAAGTGAGATAGTACATGAGGCCGGGTGTTCCGTGGAGCGTTAAGGGGATTGACGACCAGGCCCGTCAAGCAGCGAAGCAAGCGGCGCGGGCGGCAGGTTTGACACTTGGCCAATGGCTTAACAGCGTCATCCTGGAAACCGCTGACGGACCGCCTGGCGCTGGTTCCCCTCACAACGTCGTGGGCAACATGAAATCGGCGTCAGTCGCTAGTGGTGTGCAAACCACTCGGCCGAGCGACAACGAAATCAAGGACAAGCTTGATAAGCTTGCCGACCAGCTGTCCAGCCTGACCCAGCAAAGCCAGGACACGGCCGTATCGCGGTTCATTAAACCTGCAGATCACGCCGGCGCGGAAGTCGGCTCGCTTGAGGCAATAATAGATCGCATCGAAACCAATGAACGCCGTTCAGATGCGGCCTTCGAAGTGGTGAATCAGCGAATTGAAGAGATGGACGAAAAGCTCGCCGGCAATACCGCGGCGGCGTTTCCCGATCGACCCGAAGATGTTCCCGGCTTTACAGCTCTGGAGTTGGCCATCAGAAACATCGTTGATCATGTCGAAATCTCTGAGCGGCGTACGGTTGAAACGCTTACTGCCATTCAACAGCGCATGGCAGACATCGCGTCCCGTGCCACCGCGGCGCAGGATGAAGACATTACAGCCAGCGCACCGGCCATCGCGTCGCTCGAACAGCGAATATCCGAGCTGACCGACCGGCTGGAAGAAAGCAGCAGCGGTTCATCGCAGAGTCTGAAAGACTATCTCGACTCGCAGGTTGATCAGTTGTCGCAACGCATCGATGCAGTTCACCATTCGGCCGACGCGGTTACCGAAAAGGCCCGGTCGACGGCAGTCGAAGCGGTCCAGGAATACAGTCGGGGAATTGAAGGTCAACTCGAAGATATCATTGAAAAACTGCAGTCGTCTTCCTCTGTTGCCCCGGACACATCACATTTGCAGGGTGAGATAGAAAGCCTCAACCAGCGTTTTGACGATATCAAGACCGAGGCGGCTTCCGAGCGCGATGTGCAGGCCCTGCGCACGGCGATTGAGCAGCTGACCAGCCAGATCAGCACTAGTCCGGATCTTTCGCCGGTCACCGATTTCGAGCAACGCTTCGCCGAACTGACCGAGCGGCTAGAACAGAATTCCGGTGAGGATGGCGTATCACCCCAGTTGAGTGACCTCGACCAACGCGTGCAAGATCTCGACGCCCGCTTGCAGGAATTAATGACCGGCCCGCAGACCGGTGATAGTGGCAATGATGTGTTGGTCGATCAGATTGCCTCGGTTGCCGACAGGCTGACGGCGACAGAGCAAAAACTGGGCCACCTCGACACCATCGAACGTTCCGTTGCGCAGCTGTTCGAAAGTGTTGAGAAGAACCGCATGTGGGCACAGGAAGCAGCCGAAGAAGCCGCCAAGCAGGCCGTTTCACACTCGCTGTCCGGTGAGCCCGCGGGCGACCAATTTGCACCCTCCAATGAGCTTCAGGCGTTGAAGGACGGATTGTCCGCTGTCAAAGCGAGCGCCGAAATCTCCGATCAGCGCAATCAGGAAACCCTCGGCGCTGTGCACGATACCCTCGAGCAGATCATTGAAAAGCTCACCGATCTTGAACAGCAGGACACGGCTGCACCAAATGTTACAGATATCGCTGATCAGGCCCCGACATTTGCCGCTGAGGTTCAACCATCGGACCCATCGCATGCCGATATCACCGACCCGCCGGCCACGGCACAGTCTGCCGCGGCAGATCCCGATGACGTGGCGGACCTCGACCCATTCGATACACAATTTCAACCTGCTAGTGTCATTCATGCGCCTAGCGTGCCCGAAGGCCTGTCGGATCCCGATTTCACTGCCCCACAGGCGACTACCTTAGCTGACGAGCCAAGTGCGCCGCTGTCCAGTGAGTCGCAGCCACCCAGCGAGCCGCAGCAGGACACTTTGCCAGATTCTGGACGCGAAGACTTCATTGCAGCTGCGCGCAGAGCAGCTCAAAGTGCTGCACCGCAGTCGATTGGAACCAGAATGAGCGGCTTGAGCCTGACGCCTAAGCGTGGTGAGAACGATACGGATGAAGGCGAAGAGAAGTCGGGATCGAAATTCTCTTTACCCTTCCTGCGCCGCAGCAAGTCCACTCAGGACTCGGATGAGGATGTGTCGGCGGCTGTCTTCAATAGCATCGACAGCCAAGCCGACGAGGCCGGTGTCAATGGTAAACGCCGCCAATTGATCCTCGCAGGTTTGATCCTGCTGGCTGCGGTTTCCGCATACAGCATAGGCGGCATCGGCAAGAAAAGCATCCTGCCAAGATTGGCCCCGGGCAAGACGAGTGCGCTCGAACAGCCTACGAAAATGTCGCTGCAGTCGAGTCCGCAGACGGTTCAGCCTGGCTCGGTAATCCGCAAACAAAGCGATAAATCTGCGACAACCGGTATGTCGATGGCCGATGCGCTGGTCAAGCCAGCCGGCAGCCCGGCACAGGAATACCAATCAAAACAAATTGGCGGCGACCTTCATACAGCCTCCGTCCCGTCTTCTGGGACTGCGCAGGCCAAGGCCGCGCGCCGCACTTACGCGGTGCAAAATGTACCCGCTGTTCCGAGCCATGATCGGTCCAAACAAGCCTCACCCAGCGCCAGCACTGCGCCGGGCGTCATTGGCGTTACGACGTTGACAAAGGCGACGCCGGTGCCGACGCCCGTAATGTTGCCGGAGCAGATCGGCTCTGCCAGCCTGCGCCAGGCGGCGATTGCCGGCGATGCCAATGCACAGTTTGTGATAGCCAGCCGTTATCTTGAAGGCAAGGTGGTTGAGGCAGATTTCAAACAGGCCGCCGAATGGTATCGCAAGGCCGCCGCACACGGTCTCGCACCGGCGCAATATCGCCTGGGCACGATGTTTGAACGCGGCCGTGGTTTGCCGAAGGACCTGACAGCAGCGCGTCTGTGGTACGAACGGGCCGCTGAGCGCAACAACGTCAAAGCGATGCACAATCTAGCTGTCATCTATGCAAATAACCAGGCAGGCACGGCACAATTCGAGAAGGCCGCCAAATGGTTCCGGGCAGCTGCCGAACATGGGTTGCGCGACAGCCTTTACAATCTTGCGGTGCTTTACGAGCGCGGTCTTGGTCAAGCCAAGGATCTTCTAAAGGCGTATTTTTGGTTCGGCGTTGCCGCGAAGCACGAGGACGCCGATGCCCGCGCCAAGATCAACAGCATGATGGCGCTTGTCAGCGCAGCGGACCGCGCCGGTCTCGACAAAGAAATCGCTGCCTGGACCCCGAACAGGCCAGACCGGGCCGGCAACATGGTCACCATTACTGATCCAACATGGCAGGTTGTAAGCCCGCCGGCAACCAAGCCACCACCCAAGCAGACCAGCGATGGTCAGCTTATCTTGAGGGCGCAGCAATTGCTGTCTGACATCGGTTTTGACGTAGGCCCGAAAGACGGCGTCATGGGGTCACGCACGGCCAATGCGGTCAGACTGTTCCAGCTGCAATCCGGTATGCCGGTCAATGGCACAGTCTCAACGGAACTGATCAGTCTGCTTGAATCCCGCCGCGGCTGACCGTGCGCCAACTTGCCAAAAAGTAGAGCATCGTCTTCTTGTGATCCAGCGGGGACATGCCAGTCCCCTCGGGCTGGCAAAAAACTGGGACCATCACCCAAAATACCAGGCTACGGCTGCTCGCATGCTTTGCAGTGGTTCGTTTAGTCTGAACTTGGCAAGATATAGCCCTTGACATAGGTATCTTTGATCAAATTGAGGCAATGCTCGCGGGTCAAGGCACTAGAGAACCGGGATGGATAGACGATTGGCAGATCGTAGGCAGGTTCACCGTCGCTCATCCAGCGTGCCAGATACTCGCCCGATCCGCCTCCCGTACCGATGCCGATGGCAAAGCCTGAAGCCAACCATAGGCCGTCATGCGTCTCGACCGGACCGAGCAGTGGGCAACCATCCGGTGTATAGCAGATCGGTCCGTTATTGACGGCCTTGATGCCGGCGCTGCCGAATGACGGGAGCCGTTTCATCACCCGCAAGAGATGCGGCTCGAGCCTGTCAAGATCCGGCACAAGAAGTTCTTCTGCAAAATCAGTTGGAATGCCTTCTACCGCCCAGAATTTGGGATTGGATTCATAGACCCCGCATAGATAGCCATCGCCTTCCTGACGGATGTTGGACGGGGCATATGGATCGCGCACAGTCGGCACTTCCTTGTCCAGTTCGGCAAGTTCCGGAACTCTCTCGGTGACCACCTCGTGATGCTCCAGTGCATAGAGAGGCAGATCGAGGCCAAGTTGCCTGGCCAGTTCCCTGGTCCAGAAGCTGGCAGCCAGCACGACATGCTCAGCGCTGATCGTGCCCTTCGGCGTGATGATCTGCCAAACACCTTTGTCGCGCTTGAGGTGGCTGGCCGGGCATTGCCGCTTAATCCTCGCTCCGTGGGACCGTGCGGCGATGGCCATCGCGTGAGTTGCTCCTGATGCATCAACATGACCGTCACTCGGTGTGTAGGCAGCACCGAATAATCCGTCTGTTACGAGCAGGGGATGGATTTCACCGATCTCTTGCGGTGCGACGACGCGGTATTCAATACCGAGCTGTTCATACAGCGGTGTAAGCCGCCGGTAGGCGGCCAGCTCCTTGCCGGTCGTCGCCAGCCGCAGGCTGCCGGCTGCGTGAAACCCAACCGAATGACCGGAATCCTGTTCGGCCTGCAGATAGGTCTTGATCGAATTGACATAGAGCTGGGTGATGCTCGAATAGTGCCCGAAATAGGTTACGTTGCCCGCCGCATGCCAGGTGGAACCGGATGTCAGTTCGCGCCGCTCCAGCAGCAGCACATCCCGCCAGCCCAGTTTGGTGAGCCAGTAGAGAACGCTGCAACCGACAATGCCACCTCCGATGACAGCCACCTGGACCCGCTCGGTCATGATGCGTCCTTCAGCCAATGGGGCGGAAGGTGCAGTGTGAAACTGTTACGAATTTCGGCATCTATGTCCGGCGGGATGTGGCTGGGGCAGTGATCGCGCAAAATGTCCCTGGCTCTATCGGCCGCCTTGTCCCAAATGTCCTTTGCGCCGGCTTTCATCCAGTCTTCCGGCGACAACCGGTCAGCATGGCGCGGATAAACGAATTCAGTTTCCATTAGCTGCATCGTCTGCGGTTCGCCTAGGAAATGCCCCGGCCCGGCGATGGCATCGGCAATGATGTCCACGGACAGCGTCTCATCGGAAACCTCGATTCCTCTGGCGATGCGCCGGATGCTTGAGAGCATGTCGTCGTCGATAATCATCGCCTCAAACGAACAGCCGAGCAGGCTGGCCAGCATGCCGGCCGATTCATAGACGAGTCCAGCTCCTGAAAGGGCCGCCAGTACCATGGTCAGCCCTTTTTCGAATCCGGCCTGATTGTCCGGCAGCTTGGAGTCGGACATCCCCGCGCCCATGCCGCCCGGAATGCCATAAAACGCCGACATCTGTCCCGATGCGGCACCCAGCAGGGCCTGCTCACCGCCACCACCGCTGAACGCGCCGGTGCGCAGGTCGGATACAAACGCCCAGTTGCCGAGCACCACGGGATGGCCCGGTTTGAGGAGGTTGATGACGGTCAGCGAGGCAAGTCCCTCGGCGCAGACCTGCGCCAGCGTGCCGGCCAGGGCGGCCGGCGCCGTCGCGCCCGCCTGTGGGCCGGTCTGGCAGTGGATCGGCATACCGACATCAAGCGCCGCACAGGCAACATCCAGGTTGTCGGGCGCAAAGGCCATGGGCGAGACAACCGTTGTCGCGTGAACGGTACAGAAGGGCCGCTTGGCGAATTCTCCATCACCACCGGCCAATGCATCAAGCATCGGCATGAGCCGTTCAACATGATCCCCAAGGCTTATGCTGGTCGCAATGTGCTTCTTCGTACCGGCTGCGCACGCATAGATCGTGTTGGCGTCCAACTCGAAAACGTCCTCAATATCGGTTGCCACCACTGGACGAGCAAACCACTGAATGTTCTCCAGCGTATCCGCCAGCCGCGCCAAGTCGTAAAGATCGCGCAGCGTACTGGCGCGATACCGGCGTGTCGTACTATTGAGCATTTTGACTGCTGCGCCGCCGGTGCAAAAGTTCACACTTCCGTTGCGGGCCTCAAAGTCGAACGCCATGTCGCGACCGTGCACGACGAACTTCTTGGCCGCCCGCGCCAGCGTGTCTTCGACAAGGCTCCTAGGGAATTTCAACCTACCGGCATCATTCTGCGTACAGCCATTTTCGACGGCTTTACCCAGAACCCGGTCGGTTGCCGAGGCCATGCCGACATCCTCCAGCAGGTCAAGCGCTGCCGAGTGAATCCTCTGCATGTCCGATGAGCTCAACGGCTGGAAACTGGCGCCAAGCGCGGTGCCCTTGTTCATACCAACCTGCTTGGCTGCGGCCAAGCGCTGCCTGCGACGTGCGTTGCGACCGCCTGAACGGGCCGCCTGAAGTTGCGATCCTGGCAACGAGAGACCCCTTGAAGTAGTTAGTTCCGTATTATAGAACTAGAATTCCTTAATACAGAACAGATTGCATTGGTTCAGTGAGACTGTCAATGGGACTTGAAGCCATGAGGGCAAAGGGATGACAACAAGTTCGATCGTCGCAAAATCTTCAAAAGTGCTTGATGTGGTCTGTGCCAGCGGCACACCAGTTACTTTCACTGACATCGCGAAGATGACCGCATTGCCGAAGAGCTCAACCCACAGAATTCTCTCGATCCTGGTTAGCGAAAGACTGCTGGCATTCGACGTTGTGCGCCAGACCTACCAGCCCGGCGGGCGGCTCCTCGCTTGGGCGTCCGGCGCATTCAGAACAAATGATCTTCCGAGCTTGGCGGCAGCCGCTCTGGACCAACTGAACGAAATCACCGGCGCTCATGTTGCATTGTCGATTCCTGAAGGTTCGTCCGTACTCTATCTTAAAACGATAGACAGCTTTGAACCGTACAGGCACGCACCCAGAGTTGGCGAGCGCTCTCCGATGCATGCCTCGGCTGCAGGCAAGGCGATCCTTGCTCATATGCCACCACGACAACGCGAATTGATCCTGTCGCATCTACGACTGGAACGATTTACCGAGCACACGATCGTCTCACCAGACTCATTGCGAAACGAACTTGTCGATGCTGGGGACAACGG
>JAEKFU010000152.1 GCA_016522385.1 Pseudomonadota bacterium | reverse complement strand
CCCAATTTGCCTGTGGACGTCACTTTGAGCGACTTGAAGGGGGCGACCCTACAGCGCCACTCAAAGCTAGCCACAGACAAATTGGGCCACGCCAGCACCGCAACCCTGATACTCAACAGACCCTAGTCGAGCGCCTTTGCCAGGGGCCCGCCAGCAGCCGGCCAAACGCCTTGGTCAACGGCGCGGCGGCCGTTGAAGAGGATATAGCTCTTGGAGCGGTAATGGGGCAGGGGTCGGATCATGGCGCGTAAGGCTTCTGGCCCGTCGGCCTCGACGAAAAGGACCGCTTTGCCACCCTTGCGACGGGCTACCCACGCGCGTCCAGTACCTTGGCTTGTGATCTTCGCCGGGCGCGCTGGCAGGTCGAACCGGATGATTAAGCGGCTGATCTGATCCCGCGATCCGAACACCAAGAACGGCCCATCCGGCGGTTGGTCCAGCTCGGTGCTGAGGTAGTCTGGGGCGGCACTGAACAGGCGACCCGCCAGCTCGCGCGCGAGCTCTTGGCTGAGCGGTTCGTCCTGCAACACGAACGTCTTGGCACCGCTGTCGAGCAAAACATCGCGCAGTATGGGCGGCGCCTCGCCGGGAAGTAGCCGCCGAAAAAGCGTATGGTCCGGATCAATCCGCAGCTTGATGGGCTTGGCGTCGAGTTGCAACCTCTCGATCACCCTCTCACCCTCAAGGAGAACATGGAAACGACGAAGGCCCGCCTCGGTTGTGACGTCCACGGGCACCTTCAGCCTGTATGCAGACGCTGCCTGGGCCAACGAGATTTGCAGGACGTATTGCTTGCCCTGACGCGATACGCGCGCCTCTTCAAGCGTCAATCGCGGCGCGCCGGCGCGTTCTGTCCATTGCCGGAAGAACCACCCTAGATCACTCTGGGTCGTCGTTTCGAACGCTTTGCGAATATCGGACCAGCTTGCCTTGGCGAACTTGTTGCCGCTCCAGAAGCGCTTCATCGCAGCGTCGAAGCGCTCGGCCCCAACTTCGTGCCGCAACATATGAAAGATGAATGCAACCTTGCCGTAGCCGACCACTTGGGCCGCGTCGTGCCGCTTTGCAACAAAGCGGGTAACAGCAACGTCCTTTTCCTTAGGCAGCGCCGCAAAGTCGCGCAGCCAGCCAAGGCGCATCTCTGCAGCTTTGCTCGCACCGCGCTGCTCGGCCAACGCGTGATCTGCCATGTAAGTGGTCAGCCCTTCCGACCAATTTCCCGTCTCATAGTCGATCCGTACGCCGTTGCCCCACCAGTTGTGCAGCACCTCGTGGGCAAGAGAGCGTCCGCGCATGAATGGCAGCCGTATGATCCGGCGGTCGATGTAGGTTAGGTTGGGGAAGCCGAGCCCCACCGGCAGCGGTGCCGAGACGATATGAAAGTCGGTGAAAGGATAGGCGCCGATCTGTTGCTCGAACCAACTGATATAGCGCTCCGCCGTTTCGAGGTAACTCTCGGCAAAACCAGCCGCGGCGCGATGAAAATAGGTTCGAATACGTACCTTACCTGAGCGCCGTTCGGTGACGACATAGGGTCCCGCGAAGACCGAAGGTGGTTCAAGCAACGTCTGCGATGTGAACGTGGTTGTGTTTGCCGTTGCACCCAACTGTTCCGATTGCAGCTCGCCGGTGGCCACCGCTCGATGGGCTGCCGGCGTCTCTATGGTCAACCGATAACTCAAAACGGCGTCGGAGGTGTTGGGAAACCAACGTGTCCAACTAGGCAGATAAAGTCCGTCGCCGCCCGCGACTGGATCTGAGCCGGCGGTGTTGCTCACGACCTCCCCATCCGTCTTTGGGATGACGCCCTCGGCAACGACGTCGATTTGATGCTTCCCAAGGCTTGGAATGGCGAGCGAGACCGACGTGCTGCTCGCTTCGTCGCCAATGGCAGTTCCGTCAAGGCGGATGTCGCTCATGCGCATCCATGGCGCTACGCTGAGCGTGACGTTGCGGCGACCGACGACAGCGATGCGATCCTTGACTGTGATTGATCCCTTAGCCGGATCTAGGCTGAGCTGAATGTCGTGGTGGAGCGGCTCAACGGCGTGGGCGGGTTGGCAGTCGAGGCTGGCGGAAACAAGCCCGAAAAGAACGACCAAAATGATCCAGCGAGTGCCCGTCATTGCGAGCCCTGGTCCTGGGTGGCGGGAAACTTTGCGATTAACTCGACTTCGCCTCCCGCCCTTTCAACGGTCAAAGGCAGCCATGTTCCAGGCGCTTGACGAGAAATCACCTCGATCAGTTCTCCCGAGCTTCGAATATCGACGCCGGCAGCCCGAATGATCCGGTCTCCTTTCTGCAAATTTGCAGCCTCTGCAACGCTGTCCTCCATGACGCGGTCGACGAGGGCTGCGGCCTTGTCGTCACGCACCAGGACACCCAGCCGCAGGCGCGGGCGGGGGCTGCTTGAGTGGGCAGAGGACTTCACAGTGAAAATGGCGTCGGCATAGTTGGCGCCAATCTGCTGGCAAGCTTGTCCGGCCTCCATCGGTATCAGCACTGCGCTGCCGGCAATGCCGAGATCGTCAAGTTGATGCGGAACGCCATGAAAAGACGACAGATGTCCGCTCCCCATCACACCGACGATCATCGCTCGGCCGTGCTCGCCTTTCGCCGCGGCCAGACCTTCAGCCATGGCGCGGTCCCAGGTGAGTTGCGCAGCGACAAAGCGCTTGAAGTCCTGCTGCTGCATGATATCGGAAATCGTTTCATCGTTTGTGGCCGGCTTTGATTGCGGGACTGCCCGATCAACATCTTCTGTTTTGCCCGCCATCAGCGCTTTCTTCTCCAGATACACTTTGGCCAGTTCGCGTTGATAGGCCGGGTCCGCGGGTGCGGGGTCACTCAGACCTTCTCGCTCGTGCTCGGGCACGGCATCCCATCCCTCATCGCCGACGCGTGAGACCAGACTGCGATCGACATTGAGGGCAACCATCGGAATGCGGTGCATGCGGGCAAAGCTGAACAGCGGCATGTAAAGCTCGGGATCAAAGCCCCACACGTTGCGCCAGTTCACCGCCTTCAAGAAGGCTTTCTCCGTCAGGTCGCCGTTCACCCATTGATTGAGCGCTAACTGAACGCTCCGAGGAAACATCTCGAAGCCGATCACCAGTTCTTCAGAACGGCTATGCAGGGCGGCAAGCATGTGCAACTGCCAGCGGTGATGTTCTCGATTGTCGTGACTCTCGCCAAGAAGCACAACAGGTCGATCGATGAGATCAGCAAAAAGCTCGGCGCGCGATAGGCCCTTTCCGTCGCGCGGATCGATCCACCCGCCGTGCACGGAACATGCCGTGATGGTCTGACCCCGTTGATCGTCAACGCCTGACGCAGCAGTTGAATGTCCAGCCGTCCAACTGACCATCACCAATGCAAGTGCGGCCTTCAGGCTCGTGTAACCAACCTTCTGCGTCTGTCTGATCTTGACACCAATCATTGCACGCCTCACAGGTCTTATCCCGACTGCTCCCGTCCCACAGGTCCTCTTGAGGAAAGTACAGACCTTGACGTCGATTTGGAGGCAATTGTTCCAATCAATCGGCCGATATAGGAATCTGAATGGATATTCATTTGAGCAGGCCCATTCAACGTCGGCAATGGGTCAACAACCCATTCTGGGTCGACAGTGGTTATCAAGGGCACAGCAAACACGGGCTGACGACTCCTAAAGACACGCTCTAAATGAGCATTTTACATCTGAGCGGTCGGTCGCTGAGATGGAGAATTGCGCTATTTCTCTACGTGCAAAATAAGAGCATCGAAAGGCCGTTCTGGGATGCTCTTTCACCGTCGAACAGTGCTCTCACATCGAGCGGCACATGTCTTTGACACGTTTTTCTGAGGCTGTACCTCGTCATCCGGGCTTGTGCCTCGTCGTCCCTGCAAGGGTTACGATGAGTCACAAGTTCCCACTATGCGACCCTAACAATCTGCTCTACAGGCGCAGAGGTCAGACACAGTGAGTCCACACGTCGGGCTTGTGATAATGTTGCCCGGTTTCACCGGTCAATGCATTATCAGCTAAACAACCCCAGGTGCCGGAGATGGCTGTGTCACTCTTTGATCCAACTTTGCGCATTTTCCGCAGACTCTACGCCTATGCCACGCTGATATTTGTCGTCGTCATCCTGTTCGACGCAAATCTGTCGAACCTGGCGCTGGAAGCGATCAACAAGGCGGTTGCCCAAGCGCAGTTTTCTGGCCCCGAGGCATTGACGACCGGGCTCCATCTGCTGTCCAACTCGATCCTCAGTCAGCTGACCTGCGTTCTGCTGGTGCTGGTGTCCGGCATTGCCTGTGCGAAGTTCTACAGGATCGTTGTAGACAATGCGGTCCCCAAAAACACCTTCATTGCCAGCATGATGACGCTATTGGCGTGCTATTTGCTCTACAACACGAACGCTCTATGGCATTTGACCAAATTGCCGCTTCTGGAAAGTCACTTCACCAAGGTCACGCTATACGATCAAATCGCCGCCATTCAGCAATTCAACTCTATTGCAGCACCTTTCCCTGGCGGCGCAGCCAGCGGCGAGGTGAGCGATGCGCATTCGTTGAATTTGTGCACCGTAAATCCCTATTGCGTGAACAGGCTAAGCCTTTACATCTCCATCCTGTTTTATTGGGTTGCCTATTTCGTCGCCTCCTCGACGGCGTTTGTCGGCGTAAGCGCCAGCGCAACCATCTTTGCCCCCTTGGCAAACGGCGAGGCGGAAAACTATGACGGCAAACTTCTACAATACCGCAAGCGACTGGACAGTCTGAAAACCTTCCTCCATTTCGGCTCGGCAACCTTGGTGGTGGCGACGGTTTGGATGGCGCAGCACGCAAAGTGGGCGGTGCCGCTGATGACCCGCGAGAACCTCGACGTGACGTTCTTCTACAACGGGTTTGCCGTCTACATGACGCTGTTTTATGTCATTATTCTTGTCGTCGGATACCTTCCCGCGTTGATGCATGTGCGCGGCAAACTGTACTTGATGTTTCAGCGCTGGCAGGGGGAACAAATACCGGGCGACCGGCCTACCGAGACATTCGAAAGCTGGCTCAAGACAGTCGGCGTGCAGCCCGAGGTCCTCAGCATCAAGGACCTGGGGTTCATCTTTGCCCCGGCCGCATCATTGATCTTGAGCGGCTTGCTGGGTGGCGACCTGTCTAATCTGATCGCATTCTAGAGCGTGTCTTTCTCATACGGAACCACTTGAGCCGTTGCCCCCAATAGACGTGCTGTGGGCGGGCATCTTTCGCGCATGTCCGCTCCACGTGGGATACCCACGTCAGCCCAAGGGCGAGTCTTGACCCATGTATGGACGTTCGCGCTGATCGCCGGGAACGGCAGGTTTATCCCGTGGCCGTGTAAAAACGTGCGCTGGGAATGGTGCAGTTAGAGTTTTCAGACTTATCAGCGCAGTCGTCCGCCAATTCGCGAGTTTGGGGATCGTCCTTGGCGTGATGTCCTTATGCCCGCAT
>JAEKFU010000139.1 GCA_016522385.1 Pseudomonadota bacterium | reverse complement strand
TTCCAGAGCGGTGGCGTGGATAAACACGTCCTTGGAGCCGTCTTCCGGCGAAACAAAGCCGAAGCCACGCGAATGATTGAAGAATTTTACGGTGCCATTGATGGCCATAGGGATTTCCTTTCCCGTTTCTAAGCATTGGATAAAAGTGAGCATGCGGACCGAGTACGATACGACGTTCCGCAAGGGCCTCTAAGATGTCGGGAAAGGTAGGCAGTCCATGAGTGACAGTCGTCTAACCTGATAACTTGAGAGGGCACGCCTATCCAACTTCTCGACGTGCCGGTGGATCAAGTATGGGGACTACCGGAGCCAAGCGCAAGACCAATCAATATGGCACGCGCTTTACTCTAGGGTCTGTTATCGGCCTCTCAGCAGATGAAATCGCTGCAAAAAACGCCCATCGAATTTCCAATGCCGGCTATCAGGTGAACAACGGACTCCCCTCGAACGGGGTCAGCACTTCCGCTACGTGCCAGGACCGGACATCCGGCTGATCGTTACCTTCGGATAATTTGCCCGGAAACTTGTGTATTTGGATCGGTTGACTTCTGACCGTAGACTTCAGTCGAGAAATCTCCGTAACACGTTGGTTAAAAGCGTTGAGATGTTATTGCTGAAGCCGTTGTTTGGCAGGCTGCCGCAGAATGTTATCGAGCCCGTCGAAAACACTGCGCCACCCGATTTGGTCGGATAGTAGACCATATCAGCGCGTATCAGGTCTTGGGCTGCCTCGCCGGGTAGCGTGCTGACATGCGTCAGCAACTCCTCGGGCACTGCAACATAGGTGTCGATGTGATTTTCCGAGCAGGCAAGGATTGTCGCATTTTCCGGTGTACCCAGTGCGACATCGGCACGATCGAGCTCATACCCCGCAGCACCGCCGCCCGAGAGGCCAAAATCCCCCAGGACGTCTTCGTCGATCCCCTCAAACATCCAGCTCACACCCGGGTCGAACGATTGTTGCGTTCGCCGGTAACAGGAGCCGACAAATGTGCCTTGCGATGAAAAGCCGACACCCGCCATCTTCTGGGGCGGGCGGCCGTTGCGTCGCCAAAGGCCGCCATACTCGCCATCGAAGGCGTTGTAATATTCACCGGGTTCTGCTGCCCAGGTCCTGATGCCGCCTTCTCCGCGCCGGATCTCGATAGCGCCGGGCGCCTCCTGATGAAGCGCCACCCGCCAGTAAAATCCGTTGCCGCCGAGATAACCGAAATTTCCACCGCCCTTGATGTAGCCCTCGATCGCATCAAGCGACTCTGCAGTGTGGTACTCAGGGTGCGAGGTCGTCAGGACCGCCTGGTAGCGTTCCAGCGCGCTAACGCCATCATCGTGCAGCTCCTGATCGGTGACGACATCAAATTCGATGCCTTGATGATCGAGCCAGGCCAGCAGGTGTGTATCCGCCTGAAAATGCCGCAGTCCCGATCCGCACCCCTCGATGAGAAGGGTCAGATATCCTGATTTCAGGGTCATCATCGGCCGCAGGCTGGAAACGTGACAAATGCCGCTGCCGTCGCTGTGCAGATTGTAGGCGCTGAGGCCGTAGTCGGGATAACGTGCCGGGTTCCAGGGATAGGCATCCCAGTCCTTCATTCTCCATTCAATCTCTTCGCCATAATCGTAACGCGCATTGTTGGAGTAAATGACATAGGTAAAGGTTGGGATGATGACACACAGCTCAGAGTGCACCCAGCCCCTTGGTGCGCAAACGAAGAAGGGAATTGTGTCTTCATACGCCCCGCAACGCAGACGGGCCGCATAAACCCCGCTCTTTAGCTCGTTGGGAATCGTGAACGAGAAACCAGTCTCCCAGCCGCAATCGTAGAAATCGTCATCATGGAAGTAAATGGCCGCATAATGCTCCGGGGCATGCCGCCAGCACATCTCCTGACCCCTCCAGGTTGAACCGGTCATGCCGCGCGCCGGCAGATTGACAATTTCACCATGCAAATTGTTGGGACCGAGATCTTCTACCTTGAGCGTAGAAATGCCTCTCGAAAAGTCCCAAAGAGCGACGCAATCTTTGCCCTGTTTGACGGCCAACACCTGGGCTAGGTCGCAACCATCCAGGTATTTGGCAAACAAACCGGGCTGTTCAATCTTTCCATTGAAATGGCTGTGCGGCTTGCTCCCGCTAAGCGCGGCAATCAGAACATTGTTGGCAAGCTTGAACGAGAAGTCCTTTTCCAAGGCCTTACTCTTCAAAATCGGCTCATCGAGGTCATTCAGCGCCGTCTGACCGACGCAGAGGTCTCCGGTTGCGCTGTTGAATGATGCCCAGACCCGGTACCAGCGCCGTGCCGTCAGCGGAACTTCGGTACTTAGGCAAACGTGCTGGTCACTACCGGCCCGCACCTCGAGACCCAAGCAGCCTTTATCATCGATAAGGAGTGCAAGCTCACCACTGGCTTCTGCGCCATTGCAGCTGATCAAGCCCTGCCGGCCTTTGTGCGGTGTCGTTGGCCAGATTGTTACAACGAGAGTAAAGCTCCCAAGAGGTGTCAGATCCTTTGTCAATGCAACCTGGACATATGAGCCGAGATCGTAGTCCTGAGAACGGGATGGATAGGAGCCGTCAAAAGCCGAGGTGACTTCTTCGTGGATGATGCCCGGGCCGTCAGGGTTCGGATCGGCACAAATGATTCTGATGAGCTGGGCATCAAAGGGTTCGCTCGAGGTCGAGCTTACCTTGAAGTTGAGGGTGTCGCCGGCGCGCCCGGAAAGCCGGTCCACATAGCCGATGAGAGGGATCATGAGACGGCCATCATCCTTTGACCGCACCGGCTGACAGTCCGTGAATGAAATAGCGGCTTAGAAACATGAACATGACGAGTAGCGGCAGCGCGATCAGCGTGGAGCCGGCCATCAGTTCTCCCCATCTGAGCTCGTAGGTCCCGACCATTGTATCGAGCCCGGCCGGAAGCGTTTTCAGGGAATCCGTACCGATCATGACCAGTGCGAACGTGTAGTCGGTCCAGGACAAGAGAAACGAGAAGATCGCTACGGTCACGACCCCCGGTAGGGTCAATGGCAGCACAACCAGCACGAAGGCCTTCAGCCTTGAACATCCATCGACCATCGCTGCTTCTTCCACATCCGTCGGGATCTGTTTGAAGAACCCCCACAACAGCCAGACCCCAAGGGGAAGCGTGATCGTGCAGTGGGATATCATCAGCGACAATCGCGTATCGGCCAGACCGAGTTTGACAAACAGCGAAAACATCGGAATGGCCAGCAGCATGGGCGGGAACATGTAGGCATAGAGCATGGTGCCGACAACCGCCATCTTACCCCTGAACTGCAACCGGGTGACCGAGTAGGCGATCAGGATCGAGATGACGAGGGTAATGCAGACCGTGCCGAATGCAACCAGCACGGAATTTGTGAACCAGGTCGGATAATCGGTGAGCTCCAGCAGCACCTCATAATTGGTCAGCTTGAATGGACCCGGCAGGAGAGAGAAGTTTGCGTACAGCGAATTGTCGTCGCGAAAACTGGATATGATCATCCAATAGATCGGAAAGAACGAATAAAGCAGCGTGATGCACACCAGCGCGTAAAGGCTGGTTCTGCGGCCCAACGTGAGTTCTTTCATCGTGTCACTCCTTCTCATCCAGTGGGAAGAAGTAGAAGTAAACGAGGATGAACGCCGACAATATCAGGAACGAAATCGCCGAAACGGCGGCACCCTGGCCTACTTCGTAAAGTTCGAAGGTTTTCCGGTAGGCCAGAATTGGCAGGTGTTCGGTTCCCTGCAACGGGCCGCCGCGGGTGGTCAGCCAGATGATGTCAAACTTGTTGAACATCCAAATTGCCCGCAGCAAAAGCACCACTGTCAGAACTGGGCGCAACTGCGGCAAAGTGATATGCCAGAAGCGTTGCCAGGCGCTTGCCCCGTCGACCCGCGCAGCCTCATATAGTTCTCCCGGCACGGCTTGCAAGCCGGCCAGGAAGGCCAACGTCACAAACGGCGTCCAGATCCACACGCTCAGCAGGATGACGACGGTCATCGCCGCGCCGCTGCTCTCGCCCCAAGGTATGTAGTTGTAGCCAAAAACCCGCGCAATTTGGGTAAACACACCTACTGTGCTGTCGAGCATCCACTGGAATGTGAGCGCCACAATGATCGTCGGCAGGAGATAGGGCAAGACGGCAATGCCCCTGGCCAGAGGCTTTGCGGGTATCGCCGAGTCAAGCAATGTCGCAAATCCGATTCCGAGCACGATCTGCAGGACGATTGTCGTGCCTGAAAAAACCATTCCTCTGCCCAGGGCATTCCAGAATTCCGGCATGGCCAGGACCTCGACATAGTTGTCGAAACCGATCCAGACCGGCTCTGAAATGAACGAATCCAGATCCTGAAAACTGAGCTCCAGGGCATGATAGGCCGGATAAAGAATGAGCAGCGCCGTCAGCGCTATGGCCACGCCGAATATGCTGTAGAGCACGCTTTCGCCGCGCATGGGAGCTCCGTTCGAAGAGGGCGGGGAGGCGCTGCCGTGCCTCCCCAAGTGCAAATGTCAGCCCGCGATCGTTGCGCGAATCTTGTCCGCTGCGGTCTTGATGCAATCCGCATTCGACATGCCGTTGACGATCTTGTTCTGCAACATCTCGGGCAGCGCATAGGAACGGAACACCTTGCCCGCCCGCACATCCGGCTCTGGGCCTTCAGTATCGATGGAGCGGATGATGATGTTCTTGTCGGACAGAACCTGTTTCTGCATGGCCGTGATGTGCTTGAACTGCTCTAGCGCCGGGTGCGCCTGCCAGCGGGCATCTTCGTAGATGTCCAGACGCGTCGGCTGATAGTGCACGGGCGAGGTGTGCAGGAAGTTGATCAGGTGCTCGTCAGAGAACCATTCCAGGAACTTCAGGGCCTCGTCCGTCATTGCCGTGTCCAGCACAACCCAGCCATCATACCCGTGATTGACTGCGAACGTGCCACCGCCCTTCGACGGGAACAGGAACGATCCCACATTGGCTGCGCGTTCGGGCATGCGCACATTCATGGTGTCGATCAGACGGCCGGTCCCCGGCGTGTGGGAGATCTTGTCGGTCTGGAAGTCTCCGACCAGATTGGCCCAGCCGGCCTGAACCGGAGCCGGCGGCATGAACTTGGTCATCTCGTTCATGAAGTCGAGATATTCCCCCGCCTTGGCTGCGATTTCCGGGGAGTCGAGGACCACGTTCCAGTTGTCGTCAAACAACTTGACGCCATTTGCCCACATATAGCCGAAAGCCGTGTAGTTGGTTGCACCGTTCGAGCCGATCGGATGGACGATACCATGCGGAAGCTGACCTTCGCCGCTGCCTTGCAAGGCATCGAGGTTGGACATCAGCCCGGCCCAGTCCTGCGGCGCCTTGAGGCCCTTGGCATCGTACAGATCCTGCCGGCAGTTGATCCAGCACAGATTGTAGTCGTAGGGATACCAATAGTTGTTCCCCTTCATCGGGAACAGAATGCGCGGACCCCATTCATACTTCTTGATGATGTCGTTGATGGGAACCAGCTTGCCCTCGTCCGCGAGGATCAGGACATCGCCAACAAAGATCAGCGTCGCGATGTCATAGGGCCGGCCGCTCTTGATGGACGCCTGGACCTTTTCATAGGCCTTGCCGGCGGGGATCGTGTCCATCTGCACCTTGATGCCGCTTTCCTTTTCGTACTGCGCAGCGGCAAAGCGCATGGCGCGAACGCTTTCCGCACTCGGCTCACCGTTCAAGAAGCGGATCACCTTGGTGGCGGCGTGAACGTATGGTGCATGCAGGCCTATCGCGGCCGCGCCGGCAGCGGCGCCAATGCCTTTGATGACCGTTCGCCGCGAACTCTTCCGGCCCCTGGCTCCTGCCGCAATCGTGGACAGCGTCTTGCTGTCAGTGTCTTTCGCTTTTAACATTACGCTCCTCCTATTGGTCTTTAGTTTGCGCCTCCTGCGCGTTGTCCCGGCAGCAGTGACTTGCTGGTCTCCGGGTCGAAGATGTGTACGTTGGCAGCTGCGGCCTGCAATCGAATCCGCGCGCCGCTGCGAACTTTGTCATCGCGCTCGACAAGGGCTCTCAGCTGCGCCGAACCTGCCGTGCACAGCAACAATGTCTGGGCTCCCATCTGCTCCACAAGTTCCACCTCAGCGGCAAATCCGGCTCTCGCGGTCTTGGCGTAGCTGAGATGTTCAGGTCTTATCCCGACGATCACTGCCCGGCTGCCGGCCTTTGGAGCTTTAATGCCGGCCGGTACCGCAGTCGAGAATCCGTCACAGGTGAACTTGATGGCCTTGCCGCTCTGCCTCAATTCTCCTTCGATCAGATTCATTTCAGGCGACCCGATAAAGCTCGCAACGAAAACGTTGGCGGGCATATCGTAAATTTCCAGCGGCGGACCGACCTGCTGGACGCGCCCGTCCCGCATGACCGCGATCCTGTCGCCTAGCGTCATTGCTTCGATCTGGTCATGCGTCACGTAGATCATGCTGCTGCCCGTCGCCGCGTGCAGCTTGGCAATTTCCTCGCGCATACGTACCCGCATCTTGGCATCGAGATTGCTTAAAGGCTCATCAAGCAGAAATACATCCGGGTCGCGCACCAACGCCCTGCCGAGAGCGACCCGTTGCTTCTGGCCGCCGGAAAGCTGCTTTGGCTTGCGGTCGAGCAAATCGTCAATGCCGAGCATTGCGGCAGCTTTACGGACCTGCGCATCGATTTCGGATTTTGGCGTGCCGCGAACCTGCAGGCCAAAACCGAGATTCTGATAAACGCTCTTGTGGGCGTACAGCGCATAGTTTTGGAAAACCATCGCCACATTGCGGTCTTTGGGCTGCAGTGCCGTCACGTCGCGCGCGCCGATCCGAATTGACCCGGCAGTTGTGTCCTCAAGGCCGGCGACCATGCGCAATGTGGTGGATTTTCCGCATCCGGACGGACCGACGAAAACCATGAACTCTCCGTCGTTGACCGCAAGGTTGACCGCATCCACCGCGACGACGTCACCGAACTTCTTGGTGACGCCGTCTAACTCTACGACTGCCATTCGCTTCCCATCCGCCAGGCCGGAACAAGTACATGGGCAACTTAGACCAAGACACGTGAGTTCACACCATCAAGGGGAATTTGACAATGTCTACCATCCCAATTTGCGGAAAAGTAAGGCGTGTATTCAACTTGCGCTCACCGGCTTGGTTGCACGAATATGAACCGGCCGCAATCCGCCACATTCCGCGGCTCCGGCATTGGCATGGCTGACCTTGACCAGCCTTTCGTAACCTTCCTGCCCGCAGACTTCAAAAAGCTGGTCGCGGAGCGGTCCTTCGATCCGCTCAACCAGGTTGCGGGCAAATTTTGCATACCAGGCGTTTCGGTCATTCAACCTGACATCCTCAAACCCTGCATTGCGGATCAGCGCTTGTGCCTGCGGACCGGTTTGCATGGAAAACACAAGGTGCGAAAGGTCACGATACTGCTGGAACTCGGGAAGCTCGTCAGCATTCTGGCTGGCAAACCAGTCACCGGCGATGAATGCACCGCCCACTTTCAGAACCCGGAAGACTTCGCGATAGAGCGCAAGCTTATCCTCGATATGAACGATGGCATCCTTGCTAAAAACAACATCAAAAGAAGCCTCCACAAACGGCAACGGCCCCGGCTCGACCAGTTGCAGTTGTATTTTGTCTTGAAGCCCGGCTGCCGTAACGTTGGATTTGCCCCTTTCGATGAGTTGCGGTTCAATGTCCACGCCGATCACTTGTTCGGCTTCAAATTCACCGGCAATCACGATGGCCGGACCAGCAATGCCACAGCCGATCTCAAGCACTTTCTTGCCTTGCACGTCAGTGTTTCGAAGGATCCGCCGGATCTCCTCAGGTCCGCCCGGCGAAAGAAAGCCCGCACCCCAGATCAACTCAAGGCGATCAGCAAACTCGTCTGGATAGCCCAGTTCTTGTTCCCTACGCGTCACGTCCAAAATATCTGTCGGTTTGTTGAGACTTCCAATGTTCGAGGAAGGATAATTGCCAGCGCGATCTCATTTGCCAATTGGTTTTTTTTATGTTCCTCGCAAGCTTCTTGGAAGTCTTCAAGCAGTGCTGCTGCAAAATTTCAAAGAAGGGGGCACTTGTCAGCACTCTCAGCACATCTAATTTGTGAATGTCCGAGTTGGGTCAAAAATCCCCTTTCTCAACACTGTCCGTGAGCGTCTGAAAGTTGGTCTAAAGCGGAAGCTGTCTGCCATTAGGTCTGGAAAAGCAGATGTATAACGAGCCCTACGCGGGCGTGGTCAGAACGGCAGTCGAGTATCATTGAAAGACGCCCTACCCGTCGTTGACAGAAATCTTGGTTTGGCGCATCCCGATTACCGGGGAGTCGAACCACTCGTCGTCTCAGGGTGCGGCAAACGCAAGTGCCATAAGCCAAAACGAACCTAGAGCGTGGATGACCAAGGTCACTACAATCCCACGTCGAAGGCTGTTGCGGGATTTGTTGACAGTGTACGCAGTCCAGGCTGCCAGCAGGAGTAGAGCCAATGGAAGGAGCAACCCTGCCCAGCCGATGGCATTTGCTAAGGCCGCAAGAACAAGCGTGAGAAATGCTGCCAACTGAACCGCCATATAGAGCCAACTGCTGGTTCTGGACCCAAGTCGAACAACTAGCGTGCGCTTGCCCGTGGAACCATCAGCGGCGATGTCCGGAATCTCGTTGATTACCAGAACTGCCATAATCCAGAGGCTTGCTGTAAGTGAAACAAGCACGGACACGCCCGTTACAAAGCCTGCCTGTAGCCAGAAGCTGCCGATGATAGGGAGCATGCCGAATCCGACTGCCACGGCGACTTCGCCCATTCCCCGCGCACTCAACACTACCGGTGGCAACGAATAGGCAAGGCCAATGCCAACTCCGGCAACCCCAAAAACGAGCACCCAGGGGCCCTTGAGCACCAATAGAACCAACCCTAGGGCAATGCCGGCGGTGAACAGAACTGCAGCCCAGGATGTCATCTCTCTGGCTGTCATGACCCCATTCTGTATGAAGCGCGAGCCGCCGGTGAAGGGATGGATACGCTGTTCATTCAGACGGTCTGTACCAGACCGGTCGTCTGCAACATCGTTTGCAACATTGGCGCCAGCATGCACGAGCGCAACGACCATCAACGCGATGACCAAGACAAGCGGATCAAAGGACCCCGCTGCTCGCCACCCCCAAGCCGATCCGACCAACACCGGCAACAAGGAAGCCGACAAGAACATTGGCCTGGTTGAGCCAAAATATCGCCTGAAGTGACGGGTGAAGGAGTTTCTACAGAGCTTGTCAGGCGTCGGCTCGCGAAACAATGGCAGCGGCATGCTTCAAGTCTAGACCCACATGCAAGCGTGATGGAACCACTTATACCAATGGCCCTTGATAGTGATCCATTTGACCGGTTTCTCGCGTCTGCTGGCTAGCCAGGCTTCGTGCCGCGGTCTGGTTGACCGCAAGCGGAGCATGGTGACGCCCAGCGGGCGCGAGAAATCGGCCTTGCGGTGGGCCAAATCCGCCCATCTGGTGCGTTGCGGCGCTTGCCCGATACACCGCATCGCGCTGCACACCGCGCCTGCCAGCTGAACGGATTTGACTCCATCAAATGGGTCAGTATCAAGGGCCGTTGGTATAAGGCGGTGCGGTCCCAGATGTCGGAGTGCATGATCACTGGCTACGGCCATTGGCCATATAGCTTTGACATAAGCGCCTACTGGCAGATCTTGTAA
>JAEKFU010000112.1 GCA_016522385.1 Pseudomonadota bacterium | reverse complement strand
GCGTTGCAGCGGGTCATTGGCGCTGACGCCGACATAAAGCGTGCGCGGTTTGTTGCCGCCAAAGTAACCGATGCCTTTCAGCCTGATTTCAAATGGTTCGAAGTGCAAGCCGAGCAGCGCGTGGTCGAGCTCACGGGCGGCCAGCTCAGGGATGTCGCCGGCGAAGCGTAATGTGATGTGAAATGATGACGGATCGATCCAGCGGGCTCCGGGGATGCCGCCTTTGAGAAGGTTCAATTCGAAAGTGACGTCTGGGGGTAGTTCCAGACCTGTGAAGAGCCTTGGCATAGGGTCAACCCTGGAGTGGTTGGATGCGTTTCAACAAGCGTTCGACAAAAGGCACTATGCGATCGACGATCACGGCGATGCCTTCGGCAGTGGGATGCAGTCCATCCTGCTGATTGAGCTTGTGGATACCAGCGACGCCATCGAGAAAGAACGGGTACAGGATCGCGCCGTGATGTTCGGCAAGATAGGTATACATCCGGTCGAATGTCTGGGCGTAGTCCTTGCCCATATTGCGTGGCGCTTTCATGCCGGCAATCAGAACGTGCACGCCACGCTTATGCAGTTTGGCGATAATGCTGGTCAATGCCTTGTAGGTCTTGATCGGGTCGATGCCACGAAGCGCATCATTGGCACCAAGTTCAAGTATTACTGCATCGGCGTCTTTTGGTACGGCCCAATCGAGACGAGCCAATCCGCCCGACGCCGTGTCGCCCGATACGCCGGCATTGGCAACCACCACATCATGCCCCCTTGCGCGCAGAGCGCGCTCGAGCTGGGCCGGAAATGCTTCATGGGTGTCGAGCCGGTAACCGGCTGTCAGACTGTCACCGAACGCTATGATCTTTAGCGGCTTGGCCGAAACATGCGATGGCGTGAAAATCAGCGCCAGCAAAACAAAAGCTGCCAAGAGGTTGAAAATTGTTGTGCGCGGCATCATTCAATCACATAAGCACCGTAAGCGGGAAGGGCAAGGCCCAAGGTTCAAGCCCTCCGGTGAACCAGCGTGATCACTATCTCGTAACGATGTCATGGATGTGAACGTCAAATCATCAAAGCCCGGACTGGCCGCCAAACAGGGCGGTACGATTCAGTTGAGCAACGTCGAAGTGACGTTGCCCAGCCAGGCTGGAAATGTGGAAATCCTGCGCGGCCTCGACCTTAGGATTGAAGCTGGTGATGCGGTCGGCATCGTCGGCCCTTCGGGTTCAGGCAAGACCACGCTGCTAATGGTTATTGCGGGTCTGGAGGCCATCGTGAATGGCACCATCACGGTGGCTGGGCAGGACCTGGCCCAACTGGAAGAGGATGGACTTGCCACGTTTCGGCGCGACCAGATCGGCATTGTGTTTCAGGGATTTCATCTTATCCCCACGATGACGGCGCTGGAAAATGTTGCGGTTCCCCTGGAGTTCAAGGGCGATGGCAGGGCTTTCGGCAAAGCACAAGCCGTGCTGGAGCGGGTTGGACTTGGCGCCCGCCTGACGCATTATCCTGGCCAGCTATCGGGAGGTGAGCAACAGCGCGTGGCAATAGCCCGAGCCCTGGCAGCTGGAGCCTCAATTATCCTGGCCGATGAACCGACCGGAAATCTGGATTTTGAGACAGGCCGGGCGATCATGGACCTGTTGTTCGACCTGCAGCGGGAATCGGGCACGACGCTGGTGCTGGTGACGCACGATCGGGAACTGGCGCGAGAATGCGGCCGAATTGTGGAAATTCGTGACGGTCAGGTTGCATCATGACGACTGCCAGTCTGTTGACCGCTGCGAGGCTGGCGATGCGCGAGCTACGGTCTGGGCTGCAGGGTTTCTGGATCTTGATGATCTGCCTTTTCCTCGGCGTCGGCGCGATCGCTATTGTCGGTGGTCTGTCGGCGGCGATCAAACGCGGCATCGCCGATCAGGGACAACCGCTGCTTGGCGGCGATGTGGAGTTTTCGTTCATTCACCGTGAGATTGCGGATGATGAGCGTGCGTTCCTAGAAAAGGCCGGGACCATCAGCACGGTGGCGACCTTGCGCGCCATGGCTTCGGCCAACTCAAACCGGTCGCTGGTCGAAATCAAGGCGATCGACGATCACTACCCGCTTTATGGCCAACTTACGCTAACCGGAAACGGTACGTTCTCCGAGGCATTGGCCGAGCGAGCTGGCCGTCGAGGTGTCATCGCCGAACCGACCTTGATGAACCGCCTGGGCATCGAAGTGGGGGATCTCATCAAGGTTGGCGAGGCGGAGTTTGAAGTGCGCGGTGCCATCGATCACGAGCCCGATCGCGTTTCCGACGGGTTCATTCTCGGACCGCGGCTATTGATGTCGCGAGCAGCACTTGACGCGACAGATTTAGTGAAGCCCGGCAGCCTGGTGCGTTGGCGTTACAGGATCAAAATTGCCGGGGACAACTCGCCGGAAGCGATGCGTGGACTGATAAACGCCGCCAAGACAGCGTTTCCTGACGCTGGCTGGCGGATCAGGAATCGAGATCGCGCGGCACCGGGC